>JACZVC010000010.1 GCA_022572885.1 Pseudomonadota bacterium
CGCTTGCAGAAGTACGCTGCAACCGGGTCGCAGCCCGGCCCCAGGACCTGCACGGATCATACTACCCTGACTTTTCGCTGAATGTGCGCGCGCGCATAGTTGGAAAGTGTGGGCTTTGGTAGCTTCAGGCATCCGCGGAAAAACGAACTGCTTTTTTTTGGCTGGAGTGCGAAAGCGAACCGCGGAGAAACGTGATGGACGATACCTTATCAAGCAGGGCCGACTCGGCACGCAACCGGCCCCAGGACATGCTCTGGTTACTGCCTTGATGAACCCACTTGTACGAGACAAAAGGAAACTATGATGAAAAAGATGAAGATTTCACACCTCGCATCCTTGTTTATGGCGGCGTTTCTGTTAACTGCGGCCAATATTATTATCGTGCCGGATGCGGCGTTTGCCGCGCCTCCCCCCTGCAAGGGCCTAAACAAAGATGATCCTGGTTGCGACGGCGGCGGCGGCGGCCCGACGTTTACCGTGGATATCTTAGGTGATGGGCTGGTTGGTGGAAGTAGTGGGGTCAACCCGTGGCTGCAAAGCTTTGGCGGGCAAAATTCAATTGGCCTCAACGATGCGTCGGGCTTAGACGTTGGCAGTTTGACGGGCCTGAGGAGCTTTACCGGGCAAGACGCAGACTGCTTCCCAGAGATTCTCGATGGCTCTCACGCAACAACTTTTCCGCTACACCAAGCAATCGTTAAGCAGGGAAAGAAAGGCAGCGCAGAAGCCAGCTTTTGGTTCCATGGCGCCACGGACGACGGTTCGGTGCCACTTGTTTATGTGCTCAAGTTGTTCGGCGATTTTGACGGCGAAAACGTGGAATTTCCCGGTACTGCGACCCTGTCGATGGTGGACGAATGGGAATTGAAGGTAGAGAACGAAGGAAAGAAAATCAAGGATTTGTCTTGTGAAAGCCAGGGGACGGGTAACGACGTCACCATTACGGTCACTGAACTACCCTAAAGGGTGTCGGGTGCGAATTACTAATGATGGGCGCGACGCGCCGCCATTTTGTAATTCGCGCCCGAGAACCTGTCCCTGGTGAATGGATATTCACCCAGCGGTTGGCGTAGCCAAAAGTCCGCGACCCCGTGTTTGCCATCGATCGTCAGCCACGCAGGCCTTCCCGTCGTTTCAAAACCAGTGCTATCCTCTCGGATTGCGTGGATGAACCATTCTTCTGCTTGCGAAAATACACTCCGCCGCCGGGGCCATGGCGTCACCCGGTTTTTTTGCAGGCGCTTTGATTTTGTTTGCTGTTAACATTTGACGCATAAAGTGACCCATGGGAAACCGGGGCGGCTACGAGCGGAACCGGATGTCGATGGACTTTGACGGATTCGTATGAGCCTGAAACCCTTTAAGACCGGAAACTATGAACGATAAGCCACGGTGTAGCGTACTTTTTGTCTGCATGGGCAATATCTGCCGCTCACCGACGGCGGAGGGGGTGTTTCGCCATCTGCTGGGTCGCGAGGCGCCGGAGCTGGACGTGGAGATAGACTCTGCCGGTACCCACGCCTACCACATCGGCGACCAGCCGGATCAGCGTGCCCAGGCCGCGGCGAACCGGCGCGGTATCGATCTGAGCACGATTCGGGCTCGCAAGGTCAGCGCGAACGATTTTTCCCGTTTCGACCTGATCCTGGCGATGGATGAGGACAACCTGGCGTTGTTGGTCGAATTCTGTCCACCGGATCAGCGCCACAAGCTGCGTTTGTTCCTGGAATACGCGGTCGAAGCGGGCGTGGAAAACGTCCCCGATCCGTATTACGGCGGCGCGAACGGTTTTGAGCAGGTCCTCGACCTGGTCGAAGTCGCTGCGCTGGGACTGATCAGCGAGCTGCGCGCAGGATAGGCTGCCTGATATCAGGGACAAAAAAAGGCCGGCATTATCGCCGGCCTGTTTTGCTGATATCGAACCACCGGGTTACCAATCGTCACGACGGCCCGGGCCGCTTCTCTCCCCCGTCGGACTGGAGGTGTATACGGTGCGCGTCTGTTTTTTCTCCGTTTCGACGGGTTTCGGGTCGACCGCCTGGCTTTCTTTTTGCGTGCCGGTGGCAGGCTGATCAGCCCTGGATGCAGTTTCCTTGTCTGCCTGGTTTTTCTCCGTTACCGGTTCCGGTTTGCGCTTTGCAACCGCTTCGGTTTTCGTTGGCTCGGCCTTTTTGTCCGCGGCCGCGTGACCGTCTGTCGTGGATTCTTTTTTGACCGCCGGCTGTTGCGCAGATGACTCTGCCGCTGCTTCCGTGCCGGTGGATTGTTTCCTGGCAGGTGGCTTGGGGTCGGCTTTGGGCGCGCCTGCCTGATCCGTGCCGGCCAGCGGCATCGGCTTCGGGCTCTCGTGCTTTGCCAACGGCTGGGTGCTCGTGAAATCGGTCGTCTGGCTGGCAGTCTGTGTGGCGTCAGGCGTGGCAGCGGCCGGGGAGGATTCCGGTTTTTCAGATTCGCGGCGTTCAGTCTGACTTCGGCTGCGGTCGCCGCGCGTGGTGCGTCCGGGCCCGCGCTGTGGCCTGCGTGAGCGGCTCTCGCTCCGTTCCTTGCCGTCCTGCTCACTGGGCGTCGATGGCTGCGTCTTGCTGGCTTGGCCCTGGCTGTCCTGCGCACTGCCCCCGCGGCCACGGCGGCCACGGCGGCGTGAGGCTTTTTTGGGCCGGCTTTTGTCGTCTGCTTTTTCTGCGGTGCTCGCCGTTCTTTGACGGTCGCTTTTTGCGGCTGTCCGGCCGCCGCCTGATTGCCGGTCGTCACGGCGCGCAGCGCCGGACTGACCCCGTCCGCGAGTACCGCCGGTGCGTCCGCCCGTCGGTTTCTTCCGGCTGCTGGATCGTCTGCCGCTGCCGGCGTGCCTGGGTTTGCTCTTTTCGCCCAGACCCAGCAGCCCGAGCAGACTGGCAAACAGCCCGGGTCCCTTCTTCCTGGCCCGTACGGATTTTTTGCGCGCCGCCGGAGCCGGGAGTTTGGTGTCCGGCACGATACTGGCAACCGCCGGCTGTGCGGCCAGTTCCTTTTCGCCGGTTATCAGGTCCAGCGCGGCGCTGTCATCCTTTGTCGTTGCCATCTCGTAGGATAGCCCGTTGTTTTCGGGTTGCCCGGATTCATCGTCGCGGACGCGGCGGATCTCGAAATCCGGTGTTTCCATATCCGCATTCGGGACGATGATGATCTTTATCCCGGCACGTTCTTCCAGCTTGGAAACCCACTCGCGTTTTTCGTTGAGCAGATAGGTGCCGATGCTGACCGGTACCTGGGCGATGACTTTGGCGGTGTGCTCCTTGCGGGTTTCTTCGCCAAGCAAGCGCAGGATCGCCAGCGACAAGGAGTCGACGTCGCGGATCGTGCCGGATCCGCTGCAGCGGGGGCAGACTATTTGAGTCGACTCGCCGAGAGAGGGCCGCAGTCTCTGGCGTGACATTTCCAGCAGGCCGAAGCGGGAAATCCGGCCGATCTGCACCCGTGCGCGGTCCTGTTTGACAGCTTCTCGCAGCCGCTGCTCGACCTCGCGCTGGTGGCGATTTTGCGTCATATCGATGAAATCGATCACGATCAGGCCGCCGATGTCCCTGAGCCTGAATTGCCTGGCGATCTCGTCGGCAGCTTCGAGGTTGGTGTTGAAGGCAGTGGCTTCGATGTCGCCGCCCTTGGTCGCCCGGGCCGAGTTGATATCGATGGAGATCAGTGCCTCGGTGTGGTCGATGACCACGCTGCCACCGGATGGCAGGATCACCTTGTGTGAGAAGGCGGACTGGATCTGGCTCTCGATCTGGAAGCGGGTAAACAGCGGCACGGCTTTGTCATCGTAGTGTTTGAGCTTGCCCAGATTGTTCGGCATGACCCGCTCGACGAATTCTCGCGCCTCGTTAAAGGTTTCTTCATCGTCGATGAGGATCTCGCCAATGTCGTCGGACAAATGGTCGCGCAGCGCACGGATCACCGCGTTGCTTTCCTGGTAGATCAGGAACGGCGACGGGCGCTCGACCGCGGCCCGCTTGATCGCCTCCCAGATCCGCATCAGGTAATCGAGATCCCATCCCAGTTCTTCGTCGCCGCGGCCGACGCCGGCGGTGCGGACGATAACGCCCATTCCCGGGTCGACGTTCAGCTCCCGCAGGGAATCGCGAACCAGGTCGCGGTCTTCGCCGGTAATTCGGCGGGACACGCCACCGGCGCGCGGGTTATTGGGCATCAGGACGATAAAGCGACCGGCCAGGCTGATAAAGGAGGTCAACGCCGCGCCCTTGGTGCCGCGTTCGATTTTCTCGATCTGGACGACGATCTCCTGGCCTTCGCGGAGCACATCCTTGATATTGATGCGCGACCCAGGCTCGGGGTCTTGCACGAAGTATTCGCGCGAAATCTCCTTGAGCGGGAGGAAGCCATGGCGCTGGGCCCCGTATTCTACAAATGCCGCTTCGAGACTGGGCTCGATGCGGGTTATTTTTCCTTTGTAGATATTGGCTTTTTTCTGTTCCCGACTGGGGACCTCTATATCAAGATCGTATAATTTCTGGCCATCTACCATGGCCATCCGCAACTCTTCCTGCTGAGTCGCATTGATTAGCATTCTTTTCATGTACGCTTGCTCGCATAGTATTTATTGCCATGCGCCGGCACACCTCGTGTTCGGGAATCCGCTCAACTTTCTGTTGGCTTGCCTGCATAATGTTCAATTCCGCCGATCCTGAGGGATCGGTGCCAATTCATGCTGATTCGAGCCTGGTTTTTTATCGGGACTTCGTCGCCAGATTTGTCTGACCAGGGAGTCCAGGGGACCAGGGAGGGTGTTCAGCGACGGCTATCGTAATCCGGAAAACCGGTTGTTGTGACGTCCGGCACGGAATAATCCACGCCATCATTAAAACCATTGTCACGGCGTCTGCAGAGTTTATCCGCCAGCCCGCCATGGCTACGGTACTATAGCAACCTGGCTAGGGTTCAGCAATCCATTTTGTTTCAAATGCGCCGGGTTCCCCATTGAAAAATAAGCAATTTTCCACACATGGCGTACGTTACGTCGAAGTTGACCGGGAAAGTGACGGTCAGCGCATCGACAACTTCCTGCTGCGCGAGCTCAAGGGCGTACCGAGGACCCGCATCTATCGCCTGCTGCGCAAAGGAGAAGTCAGGATCAATGGCGGCCGTGCCAAGCCCAGTCAGCGGATCGCTGTTGGCGACAAAGTCAGGATTCCGCCGGTCCGCATCGAGGACCGGCCGGGCGTTGGCGCCGCTCCCGGGCTTCTGGAGCAGCTTCGTCAGCAAGTTATTTTCGAAAATGGCGATTTCCTGGTTATCGACAAACCATCCGGAATGGCGGTACACGGCGGTAGCGGTATCAGCCTCGGGGTAATCGAGATTTTGCGGCAGGATCCAAAATGGGCTGGTCTTGAACTGGCGCATCGCCTCGACCGGTCGACCAGCGGGTGCCTGGTCCTGGCAAAAAAGAAGAGCAGCCTGCGCTGGATACATCAGTTGCTGCGGGAAGGTCGGGTTGAAAAGCATTACCTCGCACTGGTTCGCGGCCAGTGGCAACTCGGCAGCAAATGGATCGATGCGCCGCTGAAAACAAATACCCGGCGATCGGGCGAAAGACACGTCACCGTCGATGCCGCGGGCAAGAAGGCGCGCACCTATTTCGTTCCACAGACTTTTTACCGGGAAGCGACGTTGATGTCGGTAGTGCTGGCGACCGGGCGCACCCACCAGATCCGCGTGCATGCGGCCCATGCCGGCCATCCGGTGGCCGGAGATGCGCGCTATGGCGATAGCGAATTCAACCGGCGATTGGAGCGGAAAAGGATGAAGCGCTTGTTCCTGCATGCGCAGGCACTGAATTTTACGACGCCGAGCGGGGACGAATTGCTGCTCAGTGCGCCGTTGCCTGCCGATCTGACCCGGGTCCTGGATCGTATGAAACCCAAAGCGCGCTAAGCGCTCAGCACCTTCAGGGAATTGCGAAGCCCAGCGAGCGTAAGGCCTCTGCCAGCCAGATCAGCGGCAGGCCGACCAGGGCCGTCGGGTCCCGGGTCTTGATTTGTTCGACCAGCGCAATGCCGAGGCCTTCGGACTTGAAGCTGCCGGCACAATCCAGGGCTGGCTCACGGTCGAGATAATCCTCGATCATGGCATCGTCCAGGCGGCGGAAAAATACCTCGGTGGTATCGAGATGCGCCAGGCAGTTACGGCCAGGCTGGGGGATGATATACACAGCGGTATGGAAATCCATGGCTTGCCCGGATGCCGAGCGCAGCTGAGAGCTGGCCGCCGGCCGGTCGAGCGGCTTGCCGACGATCCGGCCGTCGACGGTGGCGACCTGGTCTGAGCCGATAATAATGGCATCCGGGTGGCGTTCGGCCACGGCTTCGGCTTTCAATTGCGCAAGCCTTACGGCCATTTGCGCAGGGGATTCGCCGGGCCGATGGTTTTCAGCGATATCGGCGGCGACGCAGCGAAACTCGAGCGCCAGCCTTGCCAGCAATTGCCGGCGATAGCGCGAGCCGGAGGCCAGTATCAGGTCAGTTGAGGTGGTTTCGCTTTGCATGTAGAAATCTTTGCTGTGCATCCAGGCTATCGGGAAACATATCAGATGTGGCGGAATCAGTTTTGACTCTTATTTTCTCGCATTTTATACTTGATCGGATATGCCGACCGTATTGCCAGATATGTTGAACGCTGCGCTCGCGGCCGATAAGAAACAGACCGTGAGCCGGTTGTATGCGTTAGCTAGTTTTACCCGGCTCGGGGGGTTGGTGCAATCCACCGATGGTGAATTGGCGTTAAATCTGCGTTTCCGGCGAGACAGAAATAACCGGATTTTACTCAGTGGCAATATTTCCGGCCAAATTACGGCGCAGTGCCAGCGTTGTCTTGAACCGGTTTCATTGCAGCTAGAACTGCCGCTGGAACTGGTTCTGGCCAGGCAAAACGGCAGCGTGGGTGAGACGGCCGCGGGCAGGGAAACTTATAGGTGCGACCCGACGAACCTGGAATTGGACTCCCTGGTCGAAGAAGAGATTTTGCTGAGCATGCCCTTGGTGACGATGCACGAGGACGGCGATGCGGATTGCAGAAAGATAGGTGAACAACCGGTGGCTGGCGATGTCCAGCGGCCGTTTGCAGATTTAAGAAACCTGGGCAGTCGCGGCTGACGCCGCGATCCGGGTGGGATCAGAAACGACAAGATCAGGAGATATCCATGGCTGTACAAAAAAGCCGCAGAACACCGTCTACACGTGGCATGCGTCGTGGGCACGACAAGCTGAAAAAGCCGACGCTTGCCATCGACAAGACCACTGGCGAGACTCATCGTCGGCACCACATCAGCGCTGACGGATTTTACCGTGGGGAGCGTGTGGTTGAAATGAAAGTCGAAGCGGAAGAGCAGGAATAGCTTTTCCACCTGGCGGTTCTGCGAGCGGCCAATCGTGATTTCAGATTTCCCCTGCCCCGGCGTACGCGGCGCATGACGCGTTCAATCTGCATTGCTATCGACGCAATGAGCGGCGATCAGGGCGCGCAGGTTTGTGTGCCCGCAGCGCTCGATCAACTGCAGTACAACCCGGAACTCAAACTGATTCTGGTTGGGCAGGAAAACGTACTCCGACCCTACCTGGAAAATATCCCGGCGGCACTTGCAGGCCGCGTCAGCTTCCAGGGAGCGAGCCAGCTGGTCACCATGGACGAAGATCCAAGGATCGCACTGCGCAAAAAGAAAGACTCGTCGATGCGGGTGGCGATTAACCTGGTCCGTGACGGGCTTGCCGATGCCTGTGTCAGCGCTGGCAATACGGGTGCATTGGTGGCGACGGCGAGGTTTGTTTTGCGCACTCTGCCAGGTATCGATCG
Organism: Pseudomonadota bacterium; assembly: GCA_022572885.1. NCBI lineage: Bacteria > Pseudomonadati > Pseudomonadota > Pseudomonadota bacterium. The sequence continues at coordinate 7,843 of JACZVC010000010.1, forward strand.
GCCGGCTATCATAGCGACGATGCCGGCGATCGGCGGTAACACCCATATGCTCGATCTGGGGGCCAACTCGCATTGTACCGCCACGCAACTGTTTCAATTCGGTGTCATGGGCTCAGTCGTCTCCGCGGATTTCCACGAACTGGAGGCGCCCCGGGTCGGCCTGTTGAATATCGGCGTCGAGGCGATCAAGGGTACCCAGATCGTCCGCGAAGCCGGACGAATGCTGAGCAGCAGCAATCTCAATTATGTCGGTTTTGTCGAGGCAAACGATATTTTCACCGGCCAGGTGGATGTCGTGGTCAGTGATGGATTTGCCGGCAATGTTGCGCTGAAAACGCTGGAAGGCGCTGCGCGAATGATTTCCTCGTACATGCGGGCAGAATTTACCCGATCCATATTCAGTCGTATCCAGGGACTGGTGGCATTGCCGGTGTTGCGAGCTTTTCGCAAAAAAATGGACCCGCGCCGTTATAATGGCGCCAGCCTGGTTGGTCTGAACGGAATTGTCGTCAAGAGTCACGGCAGTGCCGACAGAATAGCTTTTGGCACCGCGATCCAGACCGCCCTGGTGGAGTGCCAGCAGGGCGTACCGACGCAAATCAGCAATCTTTTGGAGCAGCAGGCAATCTGAATGTACTCAACAATTACAGGTACCGGCCGTTATCTGCCGGAAAAAATTCTTACAAATTTTGATCTGGAGAAAATGGTCGATACCACCGATGAGTGGATCAGGACACGCAGCGGTATTGAGCGCAGGCACCTGTCTGCAGAGGGCCAGACGACATCGGACCTTTGTGTAGAGGCGGCGAAAAACGCCATGGACGCAGCGGGCGTGGGTCCCGACGACATCGATTTTATTGCTATCGGGACAACTACGCCGGACAGGGTCTTTCCGAACACCGGTGTGCTGGTGCAGGAAAAGCTCGGCATCCGGGGTTGTGCGGCCTTCAGCGTCGAAGCCGCCTGCACCGGGTTCATCTATGCCCTGAGCATCACCGACAAATATGTTCGTGCCGGTGACGCCAAGTGTGCACTGGTCATCGGCGCCGAACGCCTTAGCGGTATGGTCGACTGGACCGACCGGGATACCTGCGTTTTGTTCGGCGATGGCGCTGGCGCAGTTATCCTCAAACCATCCGAAGAACCGGGAATCGTATCGACCCATCTGCATGCCGATGGCAAGTACAAAGACCTGCTGTACTTTCCATCCGGGATATCCGACAAGTTCGAACAGTTGAAAAAAGGCAATGATTTCATTCGCATGAAAGGCAACGAGGTTTTCAAAGTCGCGGTCAGAACCCTGGGAAGAATCGTCGAGGAAACGCTGGAAAAGAATCAGCTGGAAAAGTCGGATATCGACTGGCTGATCCCACATCAGGCGAATATGAGAATAATCCAGGCTACCGCCAGGAAGCTCGGAATGCCGATGGAGCGGGTGATTCAGACGATCAAGGATCACGGCAATACGTCGGCTGCATCGGTTCCCATGGCCCTGGATGTTGCAGTCCGGGATGGCCGTATCCAGCGTGGCGATACTTTGCTCCTGGAAGCGTTTGGCGGGGGGTTTACCTGGGGTTCGGCGCTGATTAAATACTAAACTCACGCAACGTCAGCTTCCGCGCCACCGGAAGTATTCCAGCGCAGACGCTGGTTAACAGCCCTGTCTTACTCGTTCGCGCCAGACCTCGTACGGGTCCCAGCCCGGGTTAGAAGCCCGCTCTTCCTTGACCGGCAGACCGCCGTGACGTACCTGTTGTTGCCAGAGTGTGTAAGTGTCCCAATGAAACTGTCCTGTTACCGAGACAGGGTCTTGCTGCTTTATGGTTTTCGTCTGCATTTATTGAAAGTCCTCAGGGACTCTTTGTTTTTGTGACGGGGTTCACAGTATCCGCTTCAGAGCTTTTTGAGTGTGAACTGGTTCACACTTTTGATGGTTGCTGTAGCCGTGTACAAATGCGGCTATCCAAAGAATAGCACCGAAAACCACTAAACGGCCGTATTTGACAATATTCTTGCATACGACGCGGTTGCAACGACGGCGGATTAAACATAATCCGGCCGGCGACTACCAAAGGGGAACGTGTTGATCCTTGGCTGGCGCCGAATCATGGTCTCGTTGCTTTCGCCTGAGCATGCGCGCGTGCAGGCTGTCGCGTTTCTTTTCCAGACGCCGCGATCTCGCCGCAGCATCCTGGTAAGAAAACCGCTGTGAGAAAGACTCCCGGAAAGTGCAGAAGTCACTATAGGCCTCGATATCGTGTTTGAGTTCGCGAAAGACGAGTTCAACCATAATCGCATCATCGAGGAATCCCAGGCCCGGAATATGATCGGGAATCAAATCGTCCGGATCGCCGAAATAGGCGAGGGCCGAGAGAACTTTGGCGCACTCTTTTCGCGGTAAGGCCCACTCCTGGTCACTGATCATATCGACCATGGCCGCCAGTTTTTCCACCCGTTCCTTTACGAAATGGGGCACGTCGATACGGGCGATTTCATTCATGGTCGCTTGCGCACCGGCGATGATGTCCTCATCGTCGCCAATGCGAACCGCATTATGCGCACGCTTCATTTCCTTGCGAAAATGCTTGAGGTCTTGCTCGCTGATTTCAAAAGTGACTTTCAATGGCATCCACACACGCGACCCGGTCCATGTAGCGGACTACAGACTACGCAGCGCACCGCGGTGGGTCAATGGCGCCACGACGAGCCGATGGGTATAGTCAGTCTGGCCGAGACGCGAGACACGAGGTCTTTGCTATCAGGAGCTGATCCGCCGACCATTTAACGCGGGCCGCGCAACAAGGACTATTGGCGCCATGCGGTTTATAATTGTCCATTGAGAAAATCGAGGGATTCGGGTTATCCATGGCCAAATGCGATAAAGCACGGGTTGTAGCTGTCGTTTGTATCTGCCTGCTGGCGCCCGCGGCGGGGGCGGATTCCTTTGTCTTGCCACCGGACGACGTAGACCTGATCGGGACCACCAGCACAATACGCAGTGTTTACGAGGACACGCTGGTACAGATCGCCAGAGACCATGGCCTCGGCTATGCGGAGATTCTTCGTGCCAATCCCGGCGTTGATCCCTGGTTGCCTGGTGAAGGAACCGAAATCCTGTTGCCAACACGGTTTATCCTGCCGCCGGTCGAGCGCCGCGGGATCATCATCAACTTGCCGGAGATGCGGATTTATTACTATCCAAAGCCAGTGGCCGGTGAAACGCCGATGGTAATCACCCACCCGATCAGTATCGGTCGCATGGACTGGACGACGCCGCTTGGGAAATCGCGCGTGATCAGCAAGATAAAAAACCCAAGCTGGTATCCACCGGAATCGGTCCGTAAGGAACACGCGGCAGATGGCGATCCGTTGCCAAGAATAGTGCCTCCTGGACCCGACAACCCGCTTGGGGCGTTCGCAATGCGGTTGTCGATTCCCGGATATCTGATTCATGGCACGAATAAACCATCGGGTGTCGGTATGCGTGTCACTCACGGCTGTATCCGGATGTTGCCCGAGGATATTGAAACTTTTTTTGCGCGCGTGCCGGTCAATACGCCGGTCCGCATCGTCAACATGCCGAGCAAGGTTGGCTGGTCGATGGATACGCTGTACCTGGAGGTCCACCCGGTTCTGGATGACGACACCGAAAACCTGGAAAAGAACATGACCACCGTGACCGAAATGCTGGTCGCTGCAACCCGTGAAAAGCAGATAACGGTGGATTGGGCCGCGGCCCGGGATATTTATGAAAACGCAGTTGGCGTTCCCCTGCAGATGTCGGTACCCGGCAAGAACACGCTGCCCGGGTTCGATCCGGGGGCGCCCTGATATGGCCCGTTTTTGGACCTAAAAAAAACGCCGCGATAAAAGCGGCGTTTCTTTTTCCAGCCTTCAGCGCTTACTTTCTGCTGGCTTTCTCGAACATACGGCTGATTCTTTCGCCGTTCGCGTCACAGCATGCCTGCGCGCCGCTTGCAGCCTGCATGGCCTGGTTCGCGGTGTTCTGCGCGCCCTGTGCCGCCGATGAAGCATCACTGGCGGCAGAAGCAGCAGCGTTGGCCGCCGACTGGGCAGCGGATACCGCACGTTCCAGCGCGGCGACTCGGTCCTCAAGACCGTCCGTCGTTGCACATCCGGCCAGTCCGATGCTCATTACCAAAGCCGCCAGCATGGCTCCCTTCTTCATTGCTTTACTCATTCCGGGTTCCCCTAAGTTTATTGATCAATAATGGTCTAAAATGCCGGCGCAATCAGCAATTCCGTTGTCGATTCGCGCACGGTGTATGACCGTACTCTAAAGCCCTGCCGGGAATCAAGCATCCGCAGGTGCTGATTCGCCAGGTTGGCGATAAAAAACACCGGGGCAAGATGTCGGCAAGTCGCGACATCAGTTTCTTTTCCAGGGCCTGAACTTGCGGTCTCGCAGAATCTCGCGGGCGGCATTGTGCCCCGGGACACCACTGACACCGCCGCCAGGATGCGCCCCGGCGCCGCATAAATACAAACCCTTGAGGGGAGTCCGGTAATCCGCATAACCGACCATCGGCCTGGCGCTGAATATCTGGTCCAGCCCCAGCGCTCCGTGAAATATGTCTCCCCCGGGCAATGCAAAACGTTGTTCCAGCGTCAGCGGTGACAAAGCCTCGTAAGCGATCACGCTGTTCTTGAAATTGGGCGCGTAAGAATCGACAAAGTCGATGATATGGCGGGCAAAGACATCCTCTTCATCGGCCCATGAACGCCCGTCGGGCAACTCCGGATTGGCATGCTGACAGAACAAACTGGCGACATGCGCCCCTGGCGGGGCCAGCGTATCGTCGACGGTGCTCGGAATCAGCATTTCCACGATCGGTTGGCGTGAAAAGCCGAGTTCCATTGCATCGGCATAGGCCTTGTCCATATAGGGCAGGCTCGGCGCCATGATGATGCCCGCCTGATGATGAAGCGCGGGCTTGGTCCCTGGCAGACAGCTGAAATCAGGCAACGCCGACAGCGCGACGTTCATCCGGAACGATCCGGAGGCACACCGATATCGTTTCATGCGCCGGCTGAACTCGATCGGCACGGCGTCGGCAGCCACCAGTTTTTCGTATAGCAGTTTGGGGTTCAGGTTGGCGGCGACGATAGCGGCGAAATGTTGCTCGCCGGATTCGAGTTCCACGCCGATGGCGCGTCCATTGTCGGTCAGCACACTGCGCACCGGTGCATCGGTCCGGATGTCCACGCCACGCGATTCCGCTTCCCGCGCCATCGCCTGGGTAATCGTGCCCATGCCGCCGATGGCGTGTCCCCAGGTGCCTTTCTTGCCGTTGACCTCGCCGATCACATGATGCAACAGGACATAACCGGATCCCGGGGAGTAGGGGCTGCCAAAATTGCCGACCACGGCGTCAAAACCCAGCACGGCCTTGATCGGGTCTGACTCAAACCAGCCATCGAGCATGTAACCGGCGCTGCGGGTCATCAGTTCGTGGAAGTCTCTTTGTTGTTCCCGGCTGAGTTTGCGCCAGCGGTTCCCCATCCTGATGACGCTCATCAGGCTGTCGATACCGCCACCCTGGTTTGGCGGAGTTTCCAGCAGCGAGTCTCGAACCAGGCCGGCGACGGCTTCGAGCATGCGGTAAAACGCAGGCAGGGTTTTTGCATCCCGTTTGCTGAATTTTGCCACCTCGGCAGCCGTACCTCCGGGGCCGCCCACGCTCAGGCTGTTGCCATCGGGCAAGGGCAGGAAATTGTCCATTGGGCGGCTGACGATTTGCAAACCGTTTTCGTGCAGGCGCAGATCGCGGATGATCACCGGGTGCAGCAGGCTGACCGTGTAGGCGGCGGTCGAATTCCTGAATCCTGGAGCAAACTCCTCGGTAACCGCTGCGCCGCCGACGATAGGCCGGCGTTCGAAAATTCTGACCTTGAGTCCGCCGGCGGCCAGATAGCTCGCGCAGACCAGGCCGTTGTGGCCACCGCCGATAATCAAAGCATCGAACTTCCGGTCAGGCATGGGTCTTCCCTGGTCTGTGGAGTGGTGGGCGGGTCGGCGCATTGTGAGCAAAGGGGCCGGCCGGGGCAAGGCGGCCGCCTCGCCGGCAAAGGGCTTGCGTAATGACCCTGTCTGTATATAATCACAGTAACTGTTTATTTGCACAGGTGCGCCATGAAAGAACTGACCCCAAGACAGCAACAGGTTCTCGAATTGTTAAGAAGCTTTATCGAAGAACGCGGCATGCCGCCGACCCGCGCGGAAATCGCCAAGGCACTGGGCTTTCGCTCGGCCAATGCGGCGGAAGACCATTTGCGGGCTCTGGAGCGCAAAGGGGTGATCGATCTTTGCCGGGGTACTTCGCGGGGCATCCGCCTGCGCGATTCCCTGCGTGTACAGATGGGTATACCCCTGGTTGGCCGGGTGGCGGCGGGCAGGCCCATCCTGGCTGAGGAGCATATCGAGACCCGCTACCAGATCGATCCCGCTTTATTCAGTCCGCGGCCACACTATCTGCTGCAGGTCAAAGGCATGAGTATGAAAGACGCCGGCATCCTGGATGGCGACCTGGTCGCGGTACATCGCACACCGGATATTCGCAATCGGCAGATCGTCGTGGTGAGGCTGGATGATGAAGTCACGGTGAAACGTTACCGCCAGGTGGGCAAACAGGTCTGGTTGTTGCCGGAGAATGAAGACTTTGAACCCATTGAAATCGACCTGAGCGAACAAGCCATGGTGATTGAAGGTGTTGTGGTCGGCGTGCTGCGCCGGGATGTGAACGGGAAACTGCACGGATGAGCATGGGTCTGGAGGCATTGGCGGCTCTGCCGGGGGTCTGGCGCGGGGCTGAAGCCAAAACCGCGCTTGCCGTGCTCGCTACCGGTTTTACCGAGCTGGATGATTGTTTATTGGGCAGGGGTGGGGGCGGGGGCTGGCCGGTCGGCGCACTGACCGAGATCTGCACGCAGGTGCCAGGTAGCGGCGAGGTCAGCCTGGTTATCCCGGCACTGGCCGCCCTGAGCGATGGCAGCATTGACGACATGGGCTGGATCGCCTGGATTTCGCCGCCCCATTCGCTGTATCCGCCTGCCCTGGCTGCCGGTGGCGTACGTCTGTCTCGCCTGTTGATGGCGCAGGCCGCCGATCCCACCGATGTACTGTGGGGGATGGAGCAGGCGCTGCGTTCCGGCAGTTGCCAGGCGGTGCTGGGCTGGGTGGATAAAACCAACGAGCGGAGTCTCAGGCGCTTGCAGCTGGCCGCTGAATCTACCCGTGCCTGGGCAGTGTTGTACCGGCCGGCTCATTGCCTGGAACAGGCATCGCCGGCTGCGCTGAGACTGCGGCTGACGGCGGTTGCCGAAGGTCTGGAGATTGAGATGCTCAAAAACCGGGGTGGCCGGCCGGGTCGCTGCCGTATTCCTTGGGCGGCGCTGAGACCGGGCACAAGCGGCCACGGTGGACATTGCCAGACCGCTTTATAAAAATAAATATAAATAAAACAAATAGTTATATATTAAAGTTAATAAATAATTTAAATAAACTCCATGGCCGTTCGCCAGCAATCGCTAATCCTGCCGGAGCGGGAGCTTTACCAGCCCCCGGATGCCACCGTGCTGCTGTCACAGCATGCGCGACGCCCCCGGTTGTGGCTGGCTCTGCGGCTGCCGCAACTGCCCGTTGAGGTATTTTCAGCCACCGCTGGCCAGGCGCTGGCGGTGGTGGCAAGCAGTGCCGGCGGCCGGTGCGTGCAGTTTTGCAATCCCGCTGCCAGGCGACTGGGTCTGCGTCCGGGCCTGACCCCCGGCGCTGCCTTCGTGCTGGCGCCGGATCTGCATTTGCCGGAGCGCAGTCCATGGCGGGAGCAACAGCTTTTGCAGCGTCTGGCAGACTGGGCCGGCCAGTACACCTCGCTGGTCAGCCTGGAACCGCCGGATGGGCTGTTGCTTGAGATTCATGGCAGTTTGCGGCTGTTTGGCGGCTTGGGCAGGCTCTGGCAATTGCTGGAACAAGGCCTGGCCAGTCGTGGCCATCGGGTTGAAATGGCGGTTGCGCCGACGGCGCAGGCTGCCTTGTGGCTGGCCAGGGGTGCGCCGGGGAGCCAGGTTGAAAAGACCCATATGCTGACCGGTGTATTGAGTCGTTTGTCATTGCAGCGACTGAACTGGCCGCAGCGGGTGGTAAAGGCCCTGGATGAAATGGGGCTGCGCCAGCTCGGTGACTGTTTGCGCCTGCCGCGTGAAGGTTTTGCACGGCGCCTGGGCGCTGAACGCCTGGCTGAACTGGACCGGGCAGTGGGCCGGATACCGGAAGCCCGTACCGCGTGGGTATCGGCAAGCCGCTTCAGCTTGTCCGTCGATCTGCATACGGAGTGCCTGGACCGCGAGCGGTTGATGCGTGCCATACGGCCGCTGTTTGAGCAATTGCAGCGGTACCTGGTCGTCCGCCAGTCCGGTGTGCAACTGGTGGAGCTCAAACTTTGTCACCTGCGGGCGCGGGCAAGCCCGATCGTCCTGCGCCTGCTATCGCCCGCTTGCCAGGCGGCGCATTTTCAGGCTTTGCTCGGCGGCCATCTGGAGCGTATCGAATTGCCCGAACCGGTCGTGGCCCTGACTCTGCGGGCGGGTCGGTTGCAGCCGCTGGCGGCTGTCAGCGGCGATTTACTGGCCAGCCGCCAGCGCATGGGCGGCAACGGGCTGTCGGCAGGACGCCTGGTGGAATGTCTGCGGGCACGGCTGGGCCGGCGCGCCGTTTACGGGGTTGGCCTGCAAGCAGACTACCGCCCCGACCGGGCCTGGCGGCGGGTGGAACCGGTCACCAGCCACGTGAGCGGCCACCCTGTGCAACTCAGCCGGCCACTGTGGTTGCTGGAATCGCCGACACCCCTTCGCCAGCAACAAGGATGGCCGTGGCAGGAGGGCCGGTTGCGCATCGAGGCCGGGCCGGAGCGCATCGAAAGCGGCTGGTGGGATGGCGCCGATATCAGCCGCGATTATTACCTGGCGCGTAATGCGTATCAGCAATGGTTGTGGATATACCGTGAGCGCCGGGGCGCCCGCCGCTGGTATCTGCATGGCTTGTTTGCATGAAACTCCCGGACTATGCGGAATTACACTGCCTGAGTAATTACACTTTTCTGCGCGGAGCATCCCATCCCGGGGAACTGGTCCGGCGGGCAAAAGAGCTGGGTTACAGCGCGCTGGCGATCACTGACGAATGCTCGGTGGCCGGCGTCGTCCGCGCCCATGCGGCAGCCAGGGAGCATCGGCTGAAGCTGATCATCGGCAGTGAATTTCACCTCGACGACGGATTGCACCTGGTCGTCCTGGCCTGCACCCGCACCGGCTATGGCAGTTTGTGCCGGCTGATCAGCCAGGGTCGCCGGGCGGCGAAAAAAGGCAGCTATGAGCTGCAACGGCCAGCGCTGACCGGATTGCGCGATTGCCTGTTGATCTGGTTTCCCAAAACCCGGTCCGCTGAGAACCATGGCGCCTGGCTGTCGCGCCGGTTCCCCGGGAGGGTCTGGCTGGGGGTCGAATTGCTGGCGCATGGCCGGGACCGCCGGCAACTGGCCGCAGCGAGCGCACTTGGCGAAAAACTCGGGCTGCCGCTGGTGGCCTGTGGCGATGTGCACATGCACCGGCGCGGCAGACGCGCGCTGCAGGACACACTGACGGCAATCCGGCTGGGGACCACGGTTGCCGCGGCCGGGGATGCGTTGTACAGCAATGGCGAACGTCATCTGCGCTCCCGGGAAAGCCTGCTGCGTCTCTATCCGCGAGACCTGCTGGAGCAAAGCCGGCTGATCGCCGGGCTTTGTCATTTTTCGCTGGATGAGTTGCGCTACGAGTACCCGCGGGAACTGGTGCCGGTGGGTGAAACACCCGCCAGCTATCTGCGCCAGCTGACCGAAGCCGGGATGGCCTGGCGCTGGCCTGACGGTGTGCCGAAAGCGGTCGGGGAGCAGGTCGAGTGCGAGTTGAAATTGATCAGCGAGCTGGCCTACGAACCGTATTTTCTGACCGTTCACGACATCGTCAGTTTTGCCCGGCGCCGCGGCATTCTCTGCCAGGGACGAGGTTCGGCCGCCAATTCCGCCGTGTGTTTTTGCCTGGGCATCACCGAAGTCGATCCGGCGCGCATGTCGATGCTGTTCGAGCGTTTTATTTCGCGCGAGCGCGACGAACCACCGGATATTGATGTGGATTTTGAGCACCAGCGGCGCGAGGAAGTCATCCAGTACATTTACCGGCAATACACCCGCGAGCGGGCGGCGCTGACGGCCACCGTCATCAGTTACCGGCCACGCAGCGCAATGCGCGATGTCGGCAAGGCCCTGGGACTGAATCAGTTGCAGGTTGACCGTCTGGCACGGACCATGCAGTGGCGGGATCGCCGGGAGGTCCAGGATGAACGGGTCGTGGAGGCCGGGTTCGACCCGGCTAACCCTGCCGTGCATCGTTTGCTGACGCTGGTGCGCGAGTTGATTGGTTTTCCACGGCACCTTTCGCAGCATGTGGGTGGTTTCGTGATCTCGCAGGGTCCGCTGGCGGAACTGGTGCCGGTCGAAAATGCAGCCATGCCCGAGCGCACGGTGATCCAGTGGGACAAGGATGATCTCGATGAGCTGGGACTGCTCAAGGTGGATGTACTCGGCCTGGGCATGCTTTCCGCCATCAGGCGCTGTTTTGACCTGATCGAGAAATTTGGCGGTCGCCGCCTGATGCTGGCGACGGTACCGGCCGAAGACCCGCGGGTTTACGACATGATTTGCCGTGCCGATACCGTCGGTGTGTTTCAGATCGAATCGCGGGCGCAAATGGCAATGCTGCCGCGCCTCAAGCCAAGGAATTATTACGACCTGGTGATCGAGATTGCGCTGATTCGCCCCGGGCCGATACAAGGCGGCATGGTGCATCCCTATCTGCGCCGGCGGCGGGGCGAAGAAGCGGTGAATTATCCCAGCCCGGCGGTTCGCAAGGTGCTGGAGCGCACGCTGGGCGTACCCATTTTCCAGGAGCAGGTCATGCAACTGGCGGTTGTCGCGGCCGGCTTTACCCCGGGCGAGGCCGATCGTCTGCGCCGCGCCATGGCGGCCTGGAAGCGCAAGGGCGGTCTGGGGCCATTCGAGGAGCGCCTGGTCCGGGGGATGCAGGACCGGGGCTATACCACTGAATTCGCCCGGCAGATTTTTCAGCAGATACTGGGGTTTGGCGAATACGGGTTCCCCGAATCGCATGCCGCCAGTTTTGCGCTGTTGGTCTATGTCTCCGCCTGGCTGAAATACCATGAGCCTGCCGCGTTTACCTGCGCGCTGCTCAACAGTCAGCCGATGGGTTTTTATGCACCGGCACAACTGGTGCAGATGGCGCGCCGGCATGGTGTCGAAGTGAGGGCGGTCGATATTCGTTCCAGCGATTGGGATTGCGTACTGGAGCGCGGCCGGGGCGGTAGGCCCGCCCTGCGCCTGGGTCTGCGCCTGGTCAGGGGATTGTCAGCCGACGCGGGTGAACGCTTGATGGCGGAACGGCGGGAGCGGGCTTTTGTCTGTGTGCAGGACCTGGCGGAACGTAGCCAGCTGAGCCGGCGCGACCTGGCGGCGCTGGCTGCGGCCGATGCCCTGTATTCTGTCAGCGGCCACCGCCATCGCGCTCGCTGGGATGTGGCGGGCCTGGAGCCGCCTTCTCCATTGTTTCCCAAACCGCGTATTGCGGAAGGTTTGCCATTGCTGCCATCGCCGACGGCCGAGGAGGCGGTGGTTGCCGATTATCGTACCCTGGGCCTGAGTCTCAGGGCGCACCCGATCGCCTTGCTGCGACGCCAATTGCAGGAAGCCGGGTGGTTAAGCTGTGCCGAATTTAAAAAACTGCCCGATGGCGCACCGGCCGCGGTCGCCGGCCTGGTGATCACCCGCCAGCGACCGGGCAGCGCCAGCGGTGTTGTGTTCGTGACGCTGGAGGACGAAAGCGATTGCAGCAATGTCATCATCTGGCCGAAGCTGGTCGAGCGGCAACGCCGGGAAGTGCTGGAGGCGCGGTTGCTGGGTGTGCGGGGCAGGGTGCAGCGTGAGGGCGAGGTCTTGCACCTGATCGCCACCCGCCTGGAGGATCACAGTGAACTGCTGGGCAGTCTGCTCACCCGTTCACGCGATTTTCACTGAATAATCTGTTGCAGTTCGAAAATCGGTAACAGGATGGCGATCACAATGATAAAAACGAATATGGCCATCACGATAATCAGCGCAGGCTCCAGGATGCTCAGCATCGCCCCGATCAATGCGTCGAGTTCCCGCTCCTGGTTTTCGGCCGCGCGTTCGAGCATTTCGTCCAGTTTCCCGCTGGCTTCGCCGCTGGCGATCAGGTGTACGGTCATCGGCGGGAACAACCCGCGTGCCGCCAGCGATTGACTGATACTCGCGCCTTCGCGAACCCTCATCGTTGCTTCCTCGACCGCTTCCCACATCGGTAAATTGGCGATCACTGAGCCGGCGATGCGCATCGATTCCAATACCGGTACGCCGCTGCCCGAGAGGATACTCAGCGTGCGCGTAAAGCGCGCGTTATTGAAACCGCGAACCAATCGCGCCACCAGCGGCAGGCGCAACAGAAAACCATGGACCCGGCGCCGGGCGCTTTTCTGGCGTAGCCAGCGTTTGAACGCGAACACGCCGCCGGCGATAGCGGCCAGGCCCAGCAGCCCGTAGTCCCGAATCAGGTGACTGACAGTGATCAGGGCGGTCGTCAGGAATGGCAGTTTCTGGTTGCTGTCTTCGAAAATACCGACGATTTTCGGCACCACGAAAACCAGCATGCCGGTCACGATCATAATCGCCATGACCGATAGCACGATTGGATAAATCGCTGCAGAACTCAATTTCTGACGGAGTATCTGCCGGCTTTCGGTATAATCCGCCAGCCTTTCCAGCACCATATCCAGATGTCCGGACTGTTCACCGGCAGCGACCGTCGCCCGGTACATCTCGGGAAACGCCTGTGGGAAATCAGCCATGCCAACCGCCAGCGGGTGTCCTTCCATCAAGCGTGAGCGCACGCCCATCAGGATGCTGCTGACCCTGGATTTTTCGGTCTGCTGAGAGACGGCGCGCAGGGCTTCTTCCAGTGGCAGTCCCGCCCGCACCAGGGTCGCCAGTTGCCGGGTAAACAGGGCGAGGTCGCCGGCGCTGATGCCCTTGCGAAAACTCAGTTTGCGGCGCTTCTTTTCCTTCTCGACAACCTCGGTAACTTCCAGCGGGAGCAAGTGTCTTTCGCGCAACAGTTGCCGGACCTGCCGCGCATTGTCCCCTTCCAGCACTCCTTGCGCCTGCTTGCCGGTGGCATCGACCGCTTTGTAGTCAAAGGCGCCCATCGCGTATCAGGAATTCCTAGTCTTCACGGGTAACGCGCAACACTTCTTCGAGTGTGGTAATACCGGCGAGGACTTTGCTGCGCCCGTCGGCGCGGATACTGGCACTTTGCGATCTGGCGTGTTCTTCCAGCAGGTGTTCGCTGGCCCTTTCATGAATCATCGATTTCATCGTGTCGTCGATAACCACCAGCTCATAGATGCCGGTGCGGCCGCTGTAACCGGTCTGGTTGCATTGCGCGCAGGCGGCAGCCCGGTAGAGGGTCAGTTTTTCCCGCGGGGGAGCCTGGAGCAGCTTTTTTTCACTGGCATCGGCTGCATAGGGCTCGCGGCACGCGGTGCAGAGCAGGCGTACCAGGCGCTGGGCGACTGCGCCGATCAGGCTCGAGGCGAGCAGGAACGGCTCGATGCCCATGTCCCGCAAACGGGTAACGGCGCCGACTGCGGTATTGGTATGCAATGTCGACAAGACGAGATGACCGGTCAGGCTGGCTTGTACCGCTATCTCGGCGGTTTCCAGATCGCGTATCTCGCCGACCATGACCACATCCGGATCCTGGCGTAAAATCGCGCGCAAACCCCTGGCAAAGGTCATTTTTACTTTGTTGTTGACCTGGCTTTGACCGATGCCATCGATGTAATACTCGATCGGATCCTCAATCGTCATAATGTTCCGCGTGTTGTCGTTGATGCGCGCCAACGCGGCGTACAAGGTCGTGGTCTTGCCCGAGCCGGTGGGTCCGGTGACCAGCAAAATACCGTGTGGCCGATGAATGAGCTGGTCCACGGTTTTCCGGGTTGCGCTGTCCATGCCCAGGCTGCCGAGATCGAGTCGTCCCGCCTGCTTGTCCAGCAAGCGCAGCACCACCCGTTCGCCGTGCCCCGATGGCATGGTCGAGACCCGAACGTCAACGGCGCGGCCGGCAATACGCAGCGAGATGCGGCCGTCTTGTGGCAAACGCTTTTCAGCGATATCCAGTCGCGACATCACCTTGATCCGGGAAACCACCAACGGTGCGACCGCGCGGCGCGATCGCAGGACTTCGCGCAATACCCCGTCGACGCGCAAGCGAACCACCAGCCGGTTTTCATAGGGCTCAATGTGTATGTCAGAGGCATTGGCCTTGATCGCTTCGGTCAGCAGGGCGTTGATCAGCCGGATGATCGGCGCGTCGTCCTCGCTCTCCAGCAGATCGGACGGCTCAGGCAGCTGCTCCGCAACCGTGCTCAGATCCATGTCTTCATCGAACTCGCCAACCATTTGCATGGCCGAGTTACTCCCCGCTTCGTAAGTCTGTTGCAGCAGGCTATCGAAATTATCGCTGTCGACGCGCGTCAGATTCAGGGGAACCTGGAAATGCCTGCCCAGTTCAGCCAGCGTCAGCGGCGTTACATCCTGCCGGCAGACGGTGTCCAGCCGGCCGTCCTGGATTCCCCGAATCAGCACGCCATGGCGTTTGGCGAACGAAAAAGACAGCCTGGGTTGGCCGCTGTCGGCGATTGGGTTTTCTACCGGCCTGCTCTCAGGATCCGCCATCGCCTTCCTCATCTGCGGCGGCCGGCCGGGGGGCGTCACTGGCCGTTCCGCCAATGATGCGGCCGCTGCCGTCGATCGCGGGCAGGGTAGGTCTTTGCTCGCCAGGCATCATTTGTACCTGGCCCTGACGGAGCCCGCTGTCGAGCTGCAAATCGCGAATATAGTTGTACCTGGCGTTGGACTGCAGAACCGCCTGGGTGCCATCGCGCAGGATTGTCGGCCGGATGAAAACCATCAGATTGGTTTTTACCAGCTCGGTTTTCCTCGACCGGAACAAGGCGCCCAGTATTGGAATTCTACCGAGTATGGGAACGCGTTGTTCGGTTTCGATCAATAATTCTTCGATCAGGCCGCCAAGCACGATTATTCCGCCGTCTTCGACAATGACATTGGTACTGATGGTGCGTTTATTGGTCACCAGGTCAACGGCGCCTTCGGCCCCGCTAGAAATACTGGATTGTTCCTGCTCGACTTTCAGCAGTATTGCGCTGCCCTCGTTTATCTGTGGTGTGATGCGCAGTATGATGCCGACTTCCTGGCGCTGGATTGTCTGGAAGGGGTTGACGGAACCCGCGGCTGCACCGGTACCGACGAACTGGCCCGTGATAAAAGGCACTTCCTGGGCAACCTTGATCTCGGCCTCCATGTTGTCCACCGTCGTGATCGTCGGTTGCGACAATATGTTGGTCGATGCATCACCGGCGAGCGCTGTTAGCACGGCGGCCCAACTGGTCTTGTTCTCTCTGAATCGTCCGACTATGCCGGTTAGTCCATCGCCGACGAAATCACCAACGGTACCTTCACCACCATCCAGCGCGTCGACCGCGCCCGAGAGATTAAAACTATCGGAAAACTTTGACAACGCCGCTAAGTCACCGGTGTCACCAGGCGAGACTAGCCAGGACACCCCTAATTCATTGACCTTGCTCATTGACACTTCAACGATGATCGCATCGATCCGGACCTGCGCCCTGCGGATGTCCAGTTTATCGATGATCGCCATCAGGTTGCGCATTTCCTTTGCCGGCGCGGTAATGACCAGCGCGTTGGTCATCAGGTCTGCCCAGATGATTACCGGGGTGTTGCCGGAACCGCTCTGCGGCGCACCAGCTGCACCTTGCGCCTGGGTCGCCTGGATCTGCGCCTGCAATTTTCCCGCGAGTTCCTCGGCATCGGCGTTGAACAGGTAACGAACCCGCGTGTTGCCGCCTTCCGCCAGCGGCGTATCCAGGGAGACAATCAGGGTGCGCATCTTCAGCCGGTTCTTGCTGTCGCCGCCGATCAGCACGCTGTTGGTACGCTGGTCGGCGGCAATATTCGACCGCGCCCGGCCGGCATCGCGCCCTGCCGGCTGGCGGATGGAATTGATGATGGTCACGATCTCGATTGCCGATGCATGTTGCAGGGGAATAATCTCGATTTCGTCCTGGCCTTCCTGGTCGATGCGGGCGATGATCCGGGCAATACGCCGGACATTCGCAGCGCGGTCGGAAATGATCAGCATATTGGATTGCGGATAGGCCGCGAGGTGGCCGTACTGCGGAATCAGGGGCCGTAAAATCGGCACCAGTTGAGCCGCAACGACATTCTCAATCCGGATAACCCGGGTCACGATTTCATCGGGCCCATCGGTGCCCGAGGGTGCGCCGGGAACCTGTCGCGCATTGGCATCGGGCAGGATCTTGATGAAATTGCCGGATTGCACCGCAATGTATCCGTAAACCTGCAGCAATGACTGGAACGCATTGTAAAAGGCGTCCGAACTCATCGGGGTCTGCGAAATCATGGTGACGTTTTGCTGGTTGACGCGCGGATCGACAATGAAATTCTTGCCGGTGACCTCGGCGACTGCCTCGATGATCTGGCGGATATCGACGTCCCGGAAATTGGGTGTTATCGATGCTTGCTGCCCGATCGCTAATGGGCTGGCAAGCAGGCCGAGCACCAATGTAGTCAATACCTGTCTGCGCAGGTTACCGGCTTTGGTACAGTTTTTTTTCATCACTATTATCCATTTTTATCCGCCCGCAGCTCATCGACGCTGCGAGCCAGGCGGTAATTTTCTTATGGCAGAGCTTATCTGGTCGAGATCGATCGTAATGACTTCGGGGATGCCGTTGCGCTCAACCGTTACTGTCACCTGGCTGCCCTGGTCTATTCCGGCCAGCAGATTCGTACTTTGATCCGGGTCCGTCAACGGTACGCCGTTGATACTGGTGGCCAGATCCCCCGGGCGGAAACCCAGTTCCGCAAAGGCGCGTCGCTGCCTGCCCGGGTAAATTCGATATCCTTTGAGCCGGCCATCGGCGAAGTGCGGTTGCGGGCGGATTATCTCGCTCAGGGCGCCGCTATCGACGGCGCTTCGGAGCACCGTATTTCTACTCATATTTCTCAGGTTGCGCCGGCTGGTCGGCCGGTTGCGGGATCGTTCGTTCGCCGATATCTGGCTCGGTTCGGATAGCCTGAGCTCCTCCAGGCGGCCGCCGGTGCGTTGTAAAATGACCCGATGAGGCTCGACCAGGTAAAGCGTAGTGCCTGCGACGACCGGGTCGCCGATCGAATATACCTTTTCTTCGTTTCGGTACTCGATGATTGCCACGGCACGGTCGCGATCGCTGTCCCAAATTGTTCCTTTGAGAGTCAGGTCGAGCGTGGTCTCAGGAACATCGGAAACCAGGCCTGGGTCAGGGGTTTCAGGTACGTCATCCGTCACTGTGCCCTGAAAAGTACCAAACAGGCCCGCGTCCGTGATTATGGAAATATCTGTTTCGTGGGCAGCCTCGGCGGTGCCGGCCTCAGGTGAGGCAATCGGTTGCAACGGTTGCGAGGGATCGGTGATCAGCTGCAGTACCAAGATGGCGAGTTGCCAGGCCACCACGATAACCAACAAAAAAGAAGTCCATTGCGGCAGTTTGCCGCTAAGCCGGGATAGTACGCGGGCGGCTTCACTGCTGCCCATTACACCGGTTTTGCTTGCCAGTTGATTCATATAATTCGCAAGTCTAATTATTGGTATCGTGACCCAGGCCACAGAGTAACCGCGCCATAAGCGTTCATCATAAGTATGGGCTGTTCTATTGGAAAGTCCAAAAAGGCCTGTTTTGCAAGAATCGTGGTCATGCGGCTGCATGTCCACAAGCAGGATAATTATGCTATCTCGAGAGAAATGACGCGACCGGGGACTGATGTATAAACGGCTGCTAATACGCGTTTTGATCAGCTCAATGCTGTTTCTCCCCTTTTTGCTCCACAACCGGGGCGATATCCACATGGGATGGCTGGAGCGCCTGGAGCAACTGACTTACGACGCCAGGCTGGTTTTTACCGTGCCAAACACCATCGATGACCGAATCGTCATTGTGGATCTGGATGAAAAAAGCCTCCTGGAAGAAGGGCAATGGCCGTGGCCGAGAGACCGGGTTGCCCGGTTGGTGAACCGGTTGTTCGACGACTATCAGATCAATGTTCTTGGTTTCGATATTGTATTCGCCGAGCCAGACAATCGTAGCGGCCTACCGGTATTGGAACGATTGGCACAGAACGAACTGCGAAATGTCCCCCAGTTTCGCCAGGCGCTTGATAATTTGCGGCCGGTACTGGATACGGATAGCCTTTTTGCCAAAGCGCTTGCCAATCGGGCGACGGTACTGGGTTACGTATTTCGCCACCCAGGTGACGCGGGCGCAGGTGTTTCCTCGGGCATGTTGCCGCAGCCGTTGATACCGTCGGATCAGAACGACACCAATATCCCCTTCGCCGAGGCGATCGCATATACCGGCAATCTCGCGCTGCTGCAAACCAGCGCGGCCGGTGGGTTTTTCGAAAACGCGCTGGTTGACAAAGATGGGAAATATCGACGGGTTCCCCTGCTGCAAAAATACAATGGCAATCTCTATCCATCCCTTGCTTTCGCAGTGGCTCACCAGGCACTGGGCCGGCCAAAACTGGGTTTTGTATTTCAGCATGGCGCGGACGGGCCACGCGACGGCCTGGACCTCGAATGGCTGACGCTCGGCGACAAGAAAATCCCGGTTGGCGGAGACGTATCGGTTCTGGTTCCGTACCGGGGGCAGTTGGGCAGCTTCCCCTATGTCTCCGCGGCAGACGTATTGCATGGCCGGGCAGCGAAATATCCGTTGAAAGGGGCGATAGTCCTCGTGGGGACGAGCGCTGCCGGTCTCCATGACTTGCGAAATACGCCGCTGGGCAATCGATTTACCGGTGTCGAAATTCACGCCAACATTGTTTCCGGAATCCTGGACGAGACGATCAAGCATCATCCGCGCTACGTCCAGGGCATCGAGATTACGATTCTGTTTTTGCTCGCTATTCTGATGACCGCCGTGTTGCCCAGGGTCCCCGTCACGACAGCGACGCTGATGACGATATTGATAATGCTGCTGATTACCGTATTGAACCTGGTGGTCTGGGGCAAGGGCAATTTCGTGCTGCCGCTGGCATCCTTGCTGAGTTTCACGTTCCTGTTGTACTTCCTGCACATGATTTACGGCTATTTCGTGGAGGCAAGGGGCAGGCGAGAACTGTCGGGTTTGTTCGGCCAATATGTGCCGCCGGAGCTGGTTGCCGAAATGGGTAACAACCCTGGTGATTTTTCAATGGCAAGCGAGAGCAGGGAGATGACCGTGATGTTCGCCGATATCCGGAATTTTACCGGGATCGCCGAACAGCTTAGCCCGCCGGAAGTCAGCGAGCTTCTTAACGCTTTTCTGACACCGATGACGCGGGTGATCCAACGACATCGTGGCACGATCGACAAGTACATGGGTGACGCGATCATGGCCTTCTGGGGGGCTCCGGTCCGGGACCGGCAACATGCAAGAAACGCTTTGTTATCAGCGATCGAAATGCAAGGAGCGCTCAGCCAGCTGCAAATGGGGTTTGACCGCAGAGGCTGGCCGGAAATCAAGGTTGGTATCGGTCTGAATACCGGCGAAATGCGGGTCGGCAACATGGGTTCAAGTTTCCGGATGGCATACACCGTGATGGGTGATTCCGTGAACCTCGGCGCAAGGCTGGAAAACCTGACCAAGACCTATGGGGTAACCATCGCGGTGGGCGAGGCCACCTGCAAGGCGGTGCCGGATTTCGCCTTTCTCGAGCTGGACAGGGTTCAGGTCAAGGGCAGGGGCAATGCTCTCGCGATCTTCAGTCCGGTCGGGCCACGCAACGAAATGGGGCAGGAAATCAGGCAAATGCTGAAAAAGCATGCCATGGCCCTGCAGTATTACCGCGAGCGTGATTGGGATTCCGCCGAAAAGGAATTTTTCGGCCTGGCCCAGTCATTTCCCGAACGCAAGCTTTTTAGCCTTTATCTTGACCGGGTAACCTACTTCAGGGGCCATCCGCCCGCAGACGACTGGGACGGTATTTCGGTTATTCTGCACAAATAACGGCTCTGCGAGGCGGTGCCGGCGGGAGTCAAAAATTGTTGTCCAAAAGCGGACGCGGAAGAGGTAAAATCGAGAGATTCGGAGCGCAAAACGACAACATGACTGATTTTGAGGAAAACCACGAGCAAGGCCTGGCGGTCAAAGAAGCGCGACCAAAACTCAAGCGGCCGCCGATGTACAGGGTATTGTTGCTCAATGACGACTACACGCCGATGGATTTTGTCGTCGGCGTGCTGGAACGGTTTTTCTCGATGGACCGGGTCAAGGCCACGCGCGTCATGCTTGAAGTCCATACCGACGGGCAGGGCGCCTGTGGAGCTTTTACCTTTGAAATCGCGGAAACCAAGGTTGCCCAGGTCAATGCCTATTCGAGACAACAGCAGCATCCTTTGTTGTGCACCATGGAAGAAAGCTGACCATGCTTAGCAGGGAACTCGAACTTTGTCTGAACGACGCGTTTCGCGGCGCGCGCAACATGCGTCACGAATTCATGACCGTTGAGCATCTGCTGCTGGTCTTGCTAGATGAGTTAAGGGTCCGGGAGCTGCTGATATCCTGTGGCGCCGATATCAGCGGGCTGAAGAAAGACTTGCAATCCTTCGTCGGTGAGACGACGCCGTTGATCGAGGACGGCTCAGAAAGGGAAGTGCAACCGACCCTGGGTTTCCAGAGGGTGTTGCAAAGAGCGCTGTTCCACGTGCAGTCCTCCGGCAAGAAAGAAGTCACCACGCAAAACGTCCTGGTTGCGATTTTCTCCGAAAAGCAATCGCAAGCGCTTTATCTGCTCAATCAGCAGAGTATCGAACGCCTGGATGTCGTTAATTACCTGTCTCACGGCCTGGCGCCGATTGGAGATGACTCAACCGACAGTGTTGGCAGCGGCCAGGAAGATGCCGATATGGCTGCCAGTCCGCTTGGATTGTATGCCAGCAACCTGAACGAGATGGCAGAGGCCGGTCGCATCGATCCATTGATCGGACGCACGGATGAAATTCAGCGCACGATACAAATTCTTTGCCGTCGGCGGAAAAACAATCCGCTGTTTGTAGGCGATGCCGGTGTGGGCAAAACGGCGATGGCCGAAGGTCTGGCGAAACTCATCGTCGAGAAAAAGGTTCCCGATCTGCTGAGAAACACGACCATATATTCGCTGGACATGGGCGCCTTGGTGGCGGGCACCAAATACCGCGGAGATTTTGAGAAACGGCTCAAGGGCGTGTTTGCCGATCTGGAAAAGGATCCTTCGTCGGTGCTTTTTATTGATGAGATTCACACGATAATCGGCGCCGGCTCGACATCGGGAAGCGTCATGGATGCGTCGAATCTGATCAAACCGGTGCTGGCCAACGGTCGTCTGCGGTGTATCGGTTCGACAACCTATGAAGAGTTTCGGGGAATTTTTGAAAAGGACCATGCATTGGCAAGGCGCTTTCAAAAAGTCGACATTCCTGAACCTTCAGTGGCTGAAACAGTTGCGATCCTGAAAGGACTCAAGTCGCGGTTTGAGGAACATCATGGCGTAAAATACCCGGATTCAGCCTTGCAAGCGGCCGCCGAGCTATCGGCACGCCATATCAACGATCGCCGCCTGCCCGACAAGGCAATCGATGTCATCGATGAAGCGGGCGCCAATATTCGGTTACTCGAAGAAGAGCAAAGGCCGGATAAGGTTTCTGTCGAATTGATCGAGGATATTGTCGCGCGCATGGCGCGGATACCGCCGCGCAGCGTATCCGCTTCGGATCGTAACTTGCTCAAAAACCTGGAAAGGGATATGAAGCTGGTGATTTTCGGGCAGGATGCGGCGATCGGTTTGCTGGCCTCCGCGATAAAGATGGCCAGATCAGGCCTCGCTGATGAAACCCGGCCGGTAGGCAGTTTTCTTTTTTCAGGTCCCACAGGCGTTGGCAAAACGGAGGTTTCGCGGCAGCTGGCCCTGGCGCTCGGGATCGAATTGCTGCGTTTCGATATGTCTGAGTACATGGAACGACACACGGTTTCCCGCCTCATTGGCGCGCCGCCGGGGTACGTTGGCTACGACGAGGGCGGCCTGCTGACCGAGCAAGTAACCAAAACCCCGCATTGTGTTTTGCTGCTCGATGAAATTGAAAAGGCACACCCTGATGTGTTCAATATTTTGTTGCAGGTGATGGATCATGGCACGCTGACCGACAATAACGGCAGGCGCACGGATTTCAAGAATGCGATCCTGATCATGACAACGAACGCCGGCAGCGGAGAAATGAGCCGTGCCTCCATAGGTTTTACCGAACAGGATCATTCCAGCGATGGCATGAAGGCTATCCAGAAAATCTTTTCGCCCGAGTTCCGCAACCGGCTGGACGGCATTATCCAGTTCAAGGCACTGGATTCGGCAACCATCCAACTGGTGGCGGACAAACTGCTGCTCGAGCTGGAAGCACAACTTGAGCAGAAAAACGTCAGCCTGGATGTCGATCCGGGAGCCAGGGCCTGGGTTGCCCGGCATGGTTATGACGAAAAAATGGGCGCGCGACCCATGGCGCGCCTGATCCAGGAGAAAATAAAGCGCCCACTCGCCGAAGAACTGTTGTTTGGTGATTTGTCTGCCGGTGGCCATGTACAGGTAACCACCGATGCGAATGACCAGCTGGCCCTCAAGATCACGAAGGTCCTGGAACTCGACAAGGTTGAATAAGCGGGACGGGTCTCGATGTTAACCGACCCGGGTGTCATCGGGGCTAGCGGCTGCGGTAGATTATTCTTCCCTTGGAAAGATCGTAAGGCGTTAGTTCCACGGTAACGTTATCACCGGTCAGGATGCGAATATAATGCTTGCGCATTTTCCCGCTGATATGGGCTGTAACTACGTGGCCATTTTCCAGTTCGACCCGGAACATGGTGTTGGGTAAGGTCTCGGTGACCTTGCCTTCCATTTGTATGGCTTCTTCTTTTGGCATGTAGGTTCAATGTTTAGTTCAGGCCCGCGCATTTTGCGGAAACTACCAGTGCATTGCAAACAGAATCCTGTCAAACAGACGAATTATCCGGTCTCCGCCATTCATCGAATTGTGCACTGCTGCGGGCAATCGCAGGCCACGGTGGATGGGTCGGCGACTTCCCGGACCAGTTCCTGAGTTTTTCGAGGTACTGGCGCCGCGACATCGTCTGTGCGCCAAGACTTGCCAGGTGCGGCGTGTACATCTGGCAATCCATCAGTTCAAAGCCGGTTTCGCAAAGCAATCGGTCCAGGCAGGCCATCGCGACCTTCGATGCATTGTTGCGCCGGCTGAACATGGATTCTCCGCAAAACACGCGGCCCACTGCGACGCCGTATAGCCCCCCGATCAGGGTATGGTCTTCCCAGACTTCGATCGAATGGACATGGCCCAGGTTGTGGAGATCGAGATAGGCCAGGCACATGTCCAGGGTAATCCAGGTCTCGGCCCGGTCGTTGCGTGGCCCCATGCATCCATTGATTACCCCGGCACAATCCTGGTCCAGACTAAGCTGATAACGGCCGCTGCGAAGCAGGTGGCGAAGGCCGCGGCTGATGTGCATCCGGCCGACGGGTATTACTGCCCGCGGATCAGGCGACCACCAAAGTATCGGCTGGCCGTCCTGGTACCACGGGAAGATACCCTGCCGGTACGCGGCGAGCACGCGGTCAGGGGAGAGGTCACCGCCGGCGGCGAGCAGGCCGTTTGGTTCCGGTAGCGCTTGCTCCGGATCCGGGAACAGATCAACCGGATCATCAGAATCCAGCCAGACCAGCCCCTGTGCAACTCTTCCGGTCATCGTCGGCAACCATGAATCCGCAAGTTCGGCACAGGCATCAGGATTCCAGCGATTCCAGGTATTTTTCCGCGTCCAGCGCAGCCATGCAACCGAACCCGGACGATGTAACCGCCTGGCGATATACCTGATCGGCAACATCGCCAGCGGCAAAGACGCCCGCAATGCTGGCGGCGGTGGCATCCCCTTTCAAGCCTGAGCGAATCTGGATATAACCGTTTTCCATCTCGAGCTGGCCGGCAAAAAGACCGGTGTTCGGGTCGTAGCCAATGGCGATGAAAACACCATGCACCGGCAACTCCCGGGTATCTGAAGTATTTGCGGTGTTGCGCAGACGAACGCCGGTTACGCCCTTGTCATCGCCAAGTACCTCGTCAAGCGTTTGGTCCCAGGCAATGCTGACATTTCCATTTTCTCCGCATTTGGCAAACAGTTTGTCCTGCAACATTTTCTCTGCACGCAGTTTATCCCTGCGATGTACCAGGGTGACTTTCGACGCGATGTTGGACAGGTATATTGCTTCCTCAACTGCCGTGTTGCCGCCACCGATTACCACCACTTCCTGGCCGCGATAAAAGAACCCGTCACAAGTCGCACAGGCGGATACGCCACGACCTTTATATTTTTCCTCGGACTCCAGTCCCAGGTAGCGGGCACTGGCGCCGGTCGCAATGATCAGCGCATCGCAGCTATACAGCCCGCTGTCGCCGGTCAGCAGGAATGGCCGCCCGCCCAGCTCGGCCTTGTTGATATGATCGTTGATAATTTCGGTATCGAACCTTTGCGCGTGCCGAGCCATGCGGTCCATCAACTCGGGGCCTTGCAGCCCTTCGACGTCGCCTGGCCAGTTGTCTACATCGGTCGTCGTCATCAATTGGCCGCCTTGCTCCATGCCGGCAATCAGGACCGGGGCCAAATTAGCCCGCGCTGCGTAGACCGCGGCTGCATATCCAGCGGGGCCTGAACCCAGAATCAACAGACGGCTATGTCTGGTGTCGCTCATGTATAATTTCCTTTTATTCAAGTCATGCGGCACACGAGTCATCGGGCTTGAAGCCTGATAACATCCGGTTCCCGTCAGCAAAAGTCTGTGCTTGTCGCCGCCTGCGGGCGGTGACATCTGACCAGATCAAACGGGCGAGGGGACAATGGTAATTAACTGTGCGCTCGACAGCAAAAAGAAGGAGAAATCATGCGAATTGGTGTGCCCCGTGAATTGAAGCCGCTTGAAGGCCGGGTGGGCCTGATACCCGCGGCTTGCGCGGAACTCGTCCGGGCTGGCCACGAAGTGTATGTCGAGAAGAATGGCGGCATCAAAAGCGGTTACAGCGATGACCAGTTTAAGGCGGTTGGCGTCAAGATTATGGACACGGCTGAAGAGGTTTACGGAACCGCCGAGATAGTGGTCAAGGTCAAGGAACCCATCGCCGAAGACCTGAAGCACCTGCGGAAAGACCATTTGCTGTTTTGTTATCTGCACCTGGCCGCGCTCCCCGAGCTGACCCAGTCGTTGTGCGATATTGGCCTGACGGCAGTCGCGTTCGAGACCGTGGAGAATCAGCAGGGCGGGTTACCGCTGCTGGCGCCGATGAGCGATATCGCCGGCCGCTTGTCTATCCAGGTTGCAACCCATCTGTTGCACCAGCCGCAAGGCGGCAAGGGTATATTGCTCGGTGGCGTGCCGGCGGCCAAGCGAGGCAAGGTTGTGATCCTCGGTGGCGGAGTCGCTGGCGGCAATGCGGCCATCGTGGCGGCCGGTCTGGGCGCCGAGGTCGTGGTATTCGACATGGATCGGGACAAGCTGGTAAAGGCCCGCGCCATCGGGGCCAACGTGACCGGCCTTTATCCACATACTGAGGATGTTGCAAAGGCCGTAAAAAGCGCGGACATTGTTATCGGCGCCGTGCTGGTAACCGGTGCACGCGCGCCGCACGTCGTCAGCTCGGAGATGGTCAAATCCATGCAGCCGGGCAGTGTAGTCGTCGATATTTCGGTTGACCAGGGAGGCTGTATTGAAACAACCCGGCCGAGGACCTATGACGATCCGACGTACGTCTGGGAAGGCGTAACCCACTTTGCGGTGACCAATATGCCGGGCGCGGTGCCCAGGACTTCGTCGCAGGCACTGTCGGCGGCGATTGCGCCGTATGCCATGCGCCTGACATCGAGCGACTGGCGGCAGTCGGCAGATCTGCTGAAGGGCATCAATGTAGAGGACGGCAAAATCGTCCACCCGGCGCTGTTTAAGTAGATTAATAGCTATTATAATCATATACTTATTATGTTTTATTAACAAATAGGTTTAATCTTGATCGTAGGCAAGGGAAGCAAGCAGGATTCGCTCTTGAACAATTCGGTCCGCCGGGCGCTCAGGGAGGGCGCACTGTGGGTTTTCGGAATGCTGGCGATTATTTTCCTGGTTTCGTTGATCAGTTACAGCACGGCGGATCCGGGTTTTCGGGCGGCAAGCGGCGAATCGGTCGATAATGCGATAGGACCGGCCGGCGCCTGGCTGGCCGATTTTTTTCTGCTGTTGTTTGGCCGGCCCGCCTTCTTGTTTCCGGTCATGCTCGCCTACGCAGGTTTTCTGTTGTACCAGGCCCGAGACGACGCCGCCTTGCTCGACCAGTCCACATTGTGGTTCCGCGGACTGGGGTTTCTGGTCACGCTGGCGACCTCTTGCGGGCTCGCTTCCCTGCATTTCAGCAGCGCCGGCTTGCCGCATACCGGTGGCGGGATTCTTGGCGATGCGATTGGGCAAAGCCTGTCCGGTTTGCTGAGTTTCCTGGGTGCGACCTTGCTGTTATTGGCGGTATGGCTGGCCGGCGTGTCCCTTTTCCTTGGTATTTCATGGATTGCGGTCATGGACAGGGTGGGCCGTTTGACGCTGTGGGGTATCGAGTGGCTGTCCTTGAGATTGAAATTGCTTGGCGAGTACATTGCCGGCATGCGCGCGAAACAAAGCCGCAAAGAGCATGTCCGGGAGCAACAGCGAAAAGCCAAGAACAAAACGCCTCCCAGGATTGAACCGTTGTCTGCCAGGCCGGTGATCAGCGAAAGGGTTTATAGAGAGCGTCAGGTCCCGCTGTTCGATCCACCACCCACCACGGATCTGCCGCCGCTCGCATTGCTGGAAGATCCGCCGGAACACACCGGGAGCTATTCCAATGAAGCGCTGGAGGCAATGTCGCGCCTGGTCGAACTGAAACTCAAGGATTTTGGCGTTGAAGTCGATGTGGTGTCGGTACACCCGGGCCCGGTGGTTACCTTGTTCGAACTCAAGCCGGCCGTCGGCGTCAAGGTCAGTCAAATCAGCAGTCTCGCAAAAGACATTGCCAGGTCTCTGTCGGCGATCGCCGTGCGGGTGGTCGAAGTGATTCCGGGCAAGTCGGTAATCGGTTTGGAAATCCCCAATGAAACCAGGGAGTTGGTAACGCTGGGTGAGATTCTCAAGTCCGAGGCCTATGACCAGATGAAGTCGCCGGTTACCCTCGCGCTGGGCAAGGATATCGCCGGCAATCCGGTGGTTGCCGATCTCGCTCGCATGCCGCACCTGCTGATTGCGGGTACCACGGGTTCGGGAAAATCGGTTGCCATTAATGCCATGGTGCTGAGCATTCTTTACAAATCGAAGGCCGAACATGTGCGTCTGATCATGATCGATCCCAAGATGCTGGAGTTGTCGGTGTACGAGGGTATTCCACATTTGCTGTCACCGGTCGTTACCGATATGAATGAGGCGGCGAATGCGCTGCGCTGGTGTGTTGCCGAGATGGAAAGACGTTATCGTCTGATGGCGGCGGTGGGGGTGAGGAATCTCGGCGGTTTTAATCGCAAGGTTATCGATGCGATCAAAAAGAGAAACCCCATTCCCGACCCGCTGTTCGAGGCCGATCCGTTCTCGGAAGAGGAGCAGACGCCGCCAGTTCTCGAACCGTTGCCCTATATCGTGGTCGTGATCGATGAACTGGCCGACCTGATGATGGTTGTCGGCAAGAAAGTGGAAGAATTGATCGCCCGGCTGGCGCAAAAAGCGCGAGCTTCAGGCATCCACATGATCGTCGCCACGCAAAGGCCATCGGTCGATGTCATTACCGGCCTGATCAAGGCAAATATCCCGGCCCGGATCGCATTCCAGGTTTCGGCCAAGGTTGATTCCAGGACGATACTCGATCAGGGGGGCGCCGAAGCACTGCTTGGCCATGGCGATATGCTGTTCCTGCCGCCAGGGACATCAATCCCGACGCGGGTTCATGGCGCTTTTGTTGCCGACCAGGAAGTGCACCGGGTGGTAAAACACATGCGCAGCAGCGAGAAGCCGAATTATATTGATGAGATTCTTGTGGGTCCGAAGGGTCAAATACCGGGACTGAAGCTGGCCAATATCGGCGTCGATAGCGATGCGGAAATGGATCCGTTGTACGACGAGGCCGTGCGCATCGTAAGCGAAACCCGGAAAGCTTCGATTTCGGGTATCCAACGACGACTGAAGATCGGCTATAACCGTGCCGCGCGCATGGTCGAGGCGATGGAAGAGGCGGGCCTGGTGGGTGCGCTGCAATCGAACGGCATGCGCGAAGTACTGGTGCCGGAACCGCCAAAGGACTGAGCAATCAAGTGACATTAAAAACCCTTAGCGCGTTTTTCGCCATTGTGGTTATTGCCTGGATGGGCCCCGTCCAGACCCATGCACTCGAACCTGTCACCGAGGACACTGTCGAAAATTCCGAGCAGGCATGGCGTTTGCTCGATGCTTATCTGACCGGGGTTACGACGATGCGCGCCCAGTTTCGGCAGATTCTTCTCGATGAAAACCAGCAGATAGTGCAAAACGCCAGCGGAACACTGGTATTAAAAAGACCCGGGCAGTTTCGCTGGGATTACCAGGACCCGTATGAGCAACTGATTTTGTCGGATGGCACGCACCTGTGGCTGTATGACGCGGATCTGGAACAGGTCACCGTGAAAAGTCTCGATGTTTCACTGGCAAGCACGCCGGCAATGTTGCTGAGCGGTGATGCCAGTATGACCGATGGATTCAAACTGACGGAAGCCGGCCAATATGGCGAGGTGTTCTGGATGACGCTGGTGCCGCGCAATCAGGAGACAGATTTCCGGAATATTTCACTGGGGTTTGTCGATGGACAGTTGCAGTTAATGGAGCTTGAAGACTCTCTTGATCAGGTGACCCGCATCATCTTGCGGGAGGTGGAGAGAAACCCGGTATTGGCCGATGACACCTTTAGCTTCGTGCCGCCTGCAGGCTCAGATATTATTGGCGAAATGCCGGTCGCCGCTGAGAATGATCAGTGACCTCGGCGGGCGCGCAGCAACTCAAGTACATGCGATTTTGGCTGGGCGGCGGCTGGCTCCTGGTTTTTGTGGCGATGGTCATGAGCGTGCTGCCAGGGTTGCCGACATTTACCGTGCTATACAGCGACAAGATTTTTCACGCAAGCACCTACTTTATACTCATGATCTGGTTTTCAGGAATATACCTGCCGTCTCGATTCTGGTTGATCGCGCTCGCGCTCGCGCTGCTCGGGGTGGTGCTGGAATTCTTGCAAACCCTGTTTCCCTATCGCTTTTTTGACTCGTGGGATATTGCTGCCAATATGTCTGGCGTGGCGATTGCCTGGCTGGTCGCAGTGAATGGCATGGCTAACTGGTGTCAGCTGATAGAACGGCGAATTGACGGGTCCGGGAACAACACCGGCTCCTGATGCAGGTACAGGCTGAAAAGCGTATTCCATTCCGGCCATTGGCCGATCGCATGCGGCCGCGCTCGATCGATGAGTTCCATGGTCAGCTTCACTTGCTCGGCGACAACAAGCCGTTAGCCAGCCTGTTCGCAGGAAAATCACTCCACAGCATGATTTTGTGGGGACCGCCGGGAACCGGGAAAACCACGCTTGCACGCATGCTGGCCGAGCAATGTGATGTCAATTTTGTTGCCCTGTCCGCGGTCATGGCTGGCGTCAAGGACATACGCCAGGCGGTCGAGCAGGCACGATTCCAGCGGGACCATGCGAACCGGGACACGCTTCTTTTCCTTGACGAAGTCCATCGCTTTAACAAATCTCAGCAGGACGCATTCTTGCCGTTCGTCGAGGACGGCACTTTGATCTTTATCGGTGCAACCACAGAGAACCCGTCCTTTGAGCTCAATAACGCGTTGCTGTCGCGCGCGCGTACCTATGTTTTGAAACCACTCGACGTTGAAGCCTTGCTGGCGATTGCCCGTGACGCACTGCAAGATTCAGAGCGAGGACTGGGTAAGCAGAAGCTTTCACTCAGCGAGGAAATAGCCGGCTTGTTGGTGCGAGCGGCAGATGGCGACGCGAGGCGATTACTGACGATGCTTGAGATTGCCGCTGACCTGGTGGGCCGCAACGGCGTGATCTCGGAGGAAATTATTCGGGAGCTGGCGACCGACAGCATACGGCGCTTCGACAAACGCGGTGATGAATTCTACGACCAGATTTCAGCGTTGCACAAATCGGTACGCGGAAGCGATCCTGATGCGGCGCTGTACTGGCTGGTGAGGATGCTGGATGGCGGCTGCGATCCTTTGTATGTCGCACGGCGCGTTTTACGCATGGCCAGCGAAGACATAGGAAACGCAGATCCCAGGGCGCTGACGCTGGCGTTGCAGGCCTGGGATGTCTATCAGAGGTTGGGCAGCCCGGAGGGGGAACTGGCCATTGCCCAGGCAGTGGTCTACATGGCATGCGCGGCCAAAAGCAACGCCGTCTACCGGGCCTTCAAGAGCGCGCAAAAAGAAATTGCCAGGGGGGGTAGTCTGCCGGTGCCGATGCATTTGCGTAATTCGCCAACCCGGCTAATGAAAGAACTGGGGCACGGTGAAGGGTACCGATATTCCCACGACGAGGCAGATGCATTTGCCGCAGGCGAGAATTATTTTCCGGAGGAAATGCAGCCACAAAGGTATTATCATCCCGTGCCGCGCGGGCTGGAAATTCGTATTGGGGAAAAACTTGCGGATCTTAGACGAAAAAATCGCGACAAAAAGGATCGCTGAGTTCGCAAATATTTCCTGCGGGGAGCGTGGATTCGCTCGATGATGAATATGGTGCTCAGCCTGGTTCTTTATGTCGGTGCCGCGGGACTGGGTGTGTGGCTGGGTCGATCCGCGGCCTGACGCCGGGGCAGGGGAGTCTTCGATGCTGGATGCAAAACTGTTACGACGCGATCCGAAACTGGTGGCGGACAATTTGGCGCGACGTGGCTATAACCTGGATACCGCGGCACTGGAAGCGCTGGAAAGTCGAAGGAAATCCGCACAGCAACAGGTGGAGGAATTGCGCAACAAGCGTAACACGGCATCGAAAGCTATCGGTCAGGCGAAAGCGAAAGGCGAGAATGCGGATGCATTGCTCGCCGGCGTAAAAAGCCTTGGCGATGAACTCGACCAGGCGGAAGCCCAAATGAAGGCCGTCAAATACGACCTGGACGAACTGATGCTGGGGATGCCGAACCTGCTTGACGAAAGCGTTCCCGATGGCGATAACGAATCGGCAAACGATGAAATTCGTCGCTGGGGCGAGCCCGCTAAATTTTCTTTTGGGGTCAAGGATCATGTCGATCTTGGCGCCGGACTGGGCATGCTCGATTTCGAAAAAGCGGCGAAAATTTCCGGGTCGCGTTTCACGGTTATCAGCGGGATGCTGGCGCGCATGCACCGGGCGCTGATTCAGTTCATGATGGATCTGCATACCACCGAGAACGGCTACTGCGAATACTATGTCCCTTACCTGGTCAACCGTGAGTCGCTGACCGGGACCTCCCAGTTGCCAAAATTTGCCGATGACCTGTTTGCTGCCGGCGACAGCGGGCTGTACATGATACCGACAGCGGAAGTGCCGCTGGTCAACCTGGTCAGTAACGAGATCACCGACGGTGATGCTCTGCCGCTGAAGTTTGTGGCGCACACTCCGTGTTTTCGTTCGGAGGCGGGTTCTTATGGCAAGGATACCCGCGGCATGATCCGGCAACACCAGTTCGAGAAAGTCGAAATGGTCCAAATCGTGTCAGCCAGCAAATCATATGCGGCGCTGGAAGAATTGACCGGGCACGCCGAGCTCGTTTTGCAAAAATTAAAACTACCCTATCGGGTGGTCAGCCTGTGCTCCGGTGATATCGGTTTTGCTGCCGCCAAGACCTACGATATCGAGGTCTGGCTGCCGGGACAGGACCGGTACCGGGAAATTTCATCGTGCAGCAATTGCCTGGATTTCCAGGCCAGGCGAATGGGTGCGCGCTGGCGCAATCCGGGAACCGGCAAACCGGAGTTAGTTCACACACTGAATGCTTCTGGCGTTGCAGTGGGCCGGGCGCTGGTTGCCGTCATGGAAAATTATCAAAGAGAAGACGGTGGGATCATTGTGCCCGATGTATTGCAATCATACATGGGTGGATTGGAGCGCATCGAGCCACCGGCCTAAGCGAACAAATTGTCAATCGTTCTTCGGCCAGTTCGGGGGCAAGGTCTTGATATGCAGATCGCGTTGCGGGAACGGAATTGTAATGGCATGTTCCCTGAAAGCCTGGTCGATCGCAAAATTGATATCGCTGGTCACATCGTAGCGTCGTTCGATGCGTTTTATTCTGACTCTCAGTTCAAAGTTTAGCGAGCTATCGCCAAACTCCATAAACAGCGCTTTCGGTGGCGTCGCCCGGGTCGGGTCGGTGATTACTTCCGGGTGATCCCTGCCCGCGGTTTCCAGGATTTCCTTTACCAGTTTGGTGTCTGAGCCATAGGCGACACCCACCTTGATCCGCAGCCGGCCGTGCGGGTCGTGCAGCACCCAGTTGGTGACCTGACCAGAAACCAGTTCCGAATTGGGTACGAAGATATTCTGGTTATCCAGCGTTTCGATTTCCGTGGAGCGAATGCTTATGCGTTTGACGAAACCTTCGACTGTGCCCACGGTGACAAAATCGCCAACTTTCACAGGTCTTTCAAACAACAAAATCATGCCCGAAATAAAATTGTTGACTATGGACTGAAGGCCAAAACCGATACCGACCGACAACGCGGCGGCCATCCAGGCCAGGCCGGCGAGACTGACGCCGATCATTGCAAGACCGGTAATGCTCGCAATGGCGAATCCCGCATACCCGGCCAGGGTTACCATCGAATCCCGGGCGCCGCGATCCATCGTCATATGACGCACCCAGCGTCTTTGTATCAGGCCCTTGATCCAGCTGGTTACCAGTAGCAGTCCGGTAAATACAATAACGCCGGACAGGATATTGAGCGGCATTATACTGATTGCGCCAATCGTAAATCCCTGGGTAATGTAGGCGCCGGCTTTCGGCAAGATCGTACCCGAGTTGTCCCATATCCAGATGAGCAGTGCGGCAAAACCGAGCCAGACCGTAATATCTATCAGCAATTGATATGGGCCGAGGCGACTGGGTTTCTCAGCGGAACTGATCCCCAGGTAGGATCGCGTCCTGAAGGCAAGCGGACTGCTGCCGGTGGTAATTGCGTTTCTGGTCTGCTCGATCAGCCACAACAGCATCCAGATCGCGAAACCAGACATGGCGGTGAGAACGATTCCACGGGTCAGATAACCGGAAAAATTATGGTAGCCGAGAATTTCGACAAGAATAGCTACCAGGATAATCAGTAGAATGAGAAAACGCGTGAATCTGAATCGATTCATCAATCCCGGTATTTTTCTGGCGATCCACAATATCGCCAGCAGCGAAAACGCGAGCAACAAGGTGATCAAGGATCGTGACAGTGCGTCCTGGTCTTCCGGCAGGTCGACCAGCCAGCCTTGCCCCAATATCACAAAACTGATGACCAGCGCCAAAAGAAACCGGTGCAGGCGCCTGCGCACAGACTTGACCATGCCGGGGATAAGCCCTTCGACTTCCGCCGCCGGCGACAAAGGTCCGGTGCTCCATTCGATTATGACCCGGCCAAATCCGTAGGCAAGCACACCAATTGCCAGCCGGAAAGAAACGAGGTTCCACACCGGTTCGACTGCATCGATATTGATGACAATGGCGGCAATCAAGCCTGCCAATAGAATCGGCGCGTATTCAGCGAGCGGTCCGGGAACCAGGAATTTGAATTCCGGTGCGCGCTCATCGGCCCGGCCATTCTT
Organism: Pseudomonadota bacterium; assembly: GCA_022572885.1. Taxonomy (NCBI): domain Bacteria; kingdom Pseudomonadati; phylum Pseudomonadota; species Pseudomonadota bacterium. The sequence goes on from JACZVC010000010.1 coordinate 42,049, forward strand.
GTACCAACGCCTGAATTTGAACCGCAGAGCGAGGCCAATTCCGCTGGCCAGACCGGCCAAAGCAATCAATATCCAGGTCGCAGCAAAGCTGCCATCAACGGATGCGGCTGGCTTTAGTGCCTTAATTATCTTCGCCGGCCACAGTTTGACCGTTTCAAGTTTTCCTTGGCCGTTATGCCACAGCGCGTCGCCCCGGCTCGTCACGCGTCGCCGCGACAAGCGTAAACGCTTTTGCTCGGCTATTGCGGTCAGGCCGTCAGATCGCGAAATAACCAGTTCGCAGTTCGATAATCGGGCCTCCACCAGGCTTTTTTCCGCCTGCAGCGCATTGCGTCTTTCCCAGATTTCAATATTCTCGTTTTCATTGAATACCGGGAGTATCCCCAGCTCGCTGTCCAGTCTGTCCACTTCCGGCCGAGTGTCGGCAACGCAGCGCTCGGCGCCTGCTCTTATGTGACTGACCAGTTCGAGAGCATTGCTAACGGTCAGTTCATCTGCATCGGGAGCATTGAACTGGAGCTGCATCGCCTCGATGTCTTCGATGGCGGCGCCGGGATTAAAGGCTTCTTCGTCCGTGGCCTGCTGGGCGAGCAGGGTGGTGCTGCCAAACAGCGCCAGCCAGGCGGTGGCGGTTAGCAGAGCACGATGGTGAATCCCTTTAGACATTGTCGCTTATTATAACCACAGCTTGGTCTGTAGCCTAAGGACGTGGTTCTCGAATTATTGTCTTGAATATTGAAGCGCAAAAAGGCGAGAATTCGCATCGGTATGTGCAGCAGTGAATCTCATCCCTCCCTCTCCGCATCGGATGGTGTGGCGGTTGAAGGGGAAACAGTTTGGAGAGGTGGCAGAGTGGTTGAATGCGGTGGTCTTGAAAACCATTAACGGTTTGTAGCCGTTCGGGGGTTCGCAGCCAAGCCTTGCGCAGCAAGGCGAGACGACGCCGGCTTCGCCGGCGCCCGCAGGGTGAACTCGCGCAGCGAGTGAATCTCATCCCTCCCTCTCCGCATCGGATGGTGCGGCGGTTGAGGGGAAACAGTTTGGAGAGGTGGCAGAGTGGTTGAATGCGGTGGTCTTGAAAACCATTAACGGTTTGTAGCCGTTCGGGGGTTCGAATCCCTCCCTCTCCGCCAATCTGCCTTTAATCCTTCCATTTACCCGCAATCACCAGGCAACGCTGCCAACAATCGTTTCAATCCGTCGTCGTTTTCCGCACAAACGGTAATGTGTCCCAGCTTGCGTCCAGGCTGCGGCTGCTTGCTGTAAAGATGCAAATGGGCGCCTGGAATGGCCAGCACGGCAGCGATGTCCGGCAACTCCCCAATCAGATTTACCAACGCCGAGCGTGCCGTTGGTGCGGTGCTGCCCAGGGGCAGATCAAGAATCGCCCGCAGATGATTCTCGAATTGGCTGGTCACGGTTCCTTCGATCGTCCAGTGGCCCGAGTTGTGGACGCGCGGCGCCATCTCGTTGACCAGGAGCCGCCCGTCGAGCTCAAAAAACTCGATTGCCAGGACACCTACATAGTCCAGGTGTTCGAGCAGGCGTGTTGCGTAATCTTCGGCCAACTCTTGCATGGGGTCGTCTTGCAGGCTGGTGGAAAGCCGCAAAATACCGGCCTCGTGTCGATTCTCCGTCAGTGGATAGAAGGCCATTTCTCCCGACACGCTCCTGACCGCAATAATGGAGATTTCCCGGGAAAAGAGGACGAATTCTTCCAGGATGGCCGCTACGCCGTTGAGGCCTTCCCAGACAGCGCGCAGTTCAGCAGGATCGCGCAACAGCTGCTGACCCTTGCCATCATAACCGAGTGTCCGGGTCTTGAGGATTGCGGGCAGGCCCGTTTTCGCCACGGCCTGTTGCAGATCATCCAGGCTATCCACGGGAATGAAGATCGCTGTATCGATACCCAACTCGTTGAACAGGGTTTTCTCATTCAGACGATCTCTGGCGGTAGCCAGCGCCAGTGGCGGAGGATAGACAGGCAATTTCCCGTTCAGATATTCCACGCTGCCGGCAGGCACGTTTTCAAACTCGTAGGTGATCGTGTCTGCCTTTTCGGCCAGGCGTTTCAATGCGGCTTTATCGTCGAAGGCGGCACACAAATGTTCGCCCATTGGCGTCGCGCAGGCATCAGCCGAGGGGCAAAGAAAAACAAACTCCAGCCCCAGCGGGTAACCCGCCAGCGCCAGCATGCGGGCAAGCTGCCCGCCGCCAAGTATTCCGATCTTCATTCACTGTCCCGCGGGTCAGGATGGTTCAGAACCCGTTCCGTCTGGCGCGCGCGATACGCTTTCAAAGCTGTGCGGATCTCTGCATGTTTGTTCCCCAGGATTGCCGCTGCCAGGAGCGCCGCATTGATAGCACCGGCGCGGCCTATGGATAAAGCGCCCACGGGTACACCGGCGGGCATCTGGGCGATAGACAGCAACGAGTCCATCCCGTTGAGAGCCTTTGACCGCACCGGCACGCCGAGCACCGGCAAAACGGTCTTCGCAGCGGTCATGCCCGGCAGGTGAGCCGCGCCACCGGCGCCGGCGATAATAATTTCGATGCCGCGTTCCTCTGCCGTTTCGGCATAGCGGAACAGTTTGTCGGGAGTGCGGTGGGCTGAAACCACCTCGGTCTCGAAGGGCACCATCAGCTCTTCCAGCGTTTCCGTGGTGTGGCGCATCGTCTCCCAGTCGGAAGCAGAACCCATGATGATGCCGACCAGTGGTTGCATTGGCATGTTGATTTCTCCCATCGTTGTCAGAATTTTTCCGGACGCACAACCGACACGTCGTTCAGAAACAAAATCATGGCGTAGTCGCTGTAAAAGTTTTCTCCAAGGCGTAGCCATGGGCGCCCATGCGGGCGAAATCTTCGACCAGGTTATGCTCCGTCGCGGTTTCCGTGCTGATCGTGTGCAGTTTACGGGTGTCAGTATGCATAATGTCGTCCCCCGAGGCGATGGATCAGGTTGGCAAGAAAGACGCCGCCACATGCTCCATCTCTATACAACGGCAGCCTCGCTCCCGGCCGGGGTGGAGGGCGGATTCTCCACCAGAACATACTGGCAGCGCAAGGCGTCCTGAACTTAAATCGACTATATTTATCTCACCTAGCAAGCAACCTTTCCGATCATTTTACCCGGTGAATTCCAATGGCCGCTAAATTTTCAAAACCGCTACTCCTGGGCGCACTCCTTGCGTTTACTCTTGCCGCCAATGCCCAGGACCTGGCCGACCTGGCCAATCAAAGCTATCAGGCCAAGGAGTGGCAGGCAGCGGTCGATGCCTATGAGACTTTAATCCTGGACGCCCAATCCAATGGCCAATATCTGTACAGGCTGGGAGTTTCGCGCAGACACCTCGGGCAGTTTCAAGCCGCGGTGAATGCCTTGGAAAAAGCGAGACAGGCGGGTATTCCCGGTAGGTTTGTGGACCTCGAAATGGCCAGGTTGTTTACCGAGCGGAAGGATCTGGTAATGGCGGTGGAGAAACTGCAGCTGGCCGGCGAACAGGGCTTTGGCAATGTTCTGCAGATCGAGCAGGACCCGGAGTTGGCAGCGCTGGTTGGCAGTGACGGTTTCGATGAGGCCATGCAGGTGATCAAGAAAAATTCCGCGCCCTGCGAGTACGTGGCAAGGGCCAGGGATTTCGATTTCTGGATTGGCGAGTGGGAAGTCTATGACCGGGACCGAACCGTCAAGTACGGCGAAAACACGATCACCCGCAAGGACCGCGGTTGTTACTTGTATGAGCAATGGGTTAGCGCGGCAGGCAACCCGGGCAGCAGCATGAATTACTATGACCCGGGACAGCAGCGCTGGCGGCAACACTGGGTAGGCGCAGGCGGCAGTATCATCGATATTTATGGCGGCCTGGTGGATGGCAGCATGGTACTGAAGGGGCGTATTTACAGCGTCAACCCACCATCGGATTCAGCTTTCAGGGGAACCTGGACGCCACTGGCGGATGGCCGGGTCCGCCAGTTCCTCGAACAATCCAAAGACAACGGCAAAACCTGGGTTCCATGGTTCGATGGCTATTACCAGCGCAAGCCCGAAAGCCGGTGACATCGGTGCTGTGAGGCTGCCATAATCGATATGGACTCCACTTAGGGATGTAAACGCAGACCATGACCCCCCGGTACAGAATCTCATATCGCAAACCCGGCCCGGTTGCCCAGCTCGTCAGTTTTATCACCGGTATTTTGGCGCTGGGTCTTGCGGCTTTTCTGGGGATTTTCATCTTGGTGGTGCTGGTCGGTCTGATCGTTATCGGATCGGCGGTATTTGCCATGCGCCTGTGGTGGATCAAGCGGAAAATAGAACAGGCGGTGAGGGACGGACGATCGCCTGGCGATGTCGTGCATGCCGAGTATATGGTGATCGAGGAACGGAAAACCGATTGGCCGGAGGTGTGAATTCGGCAGACGGCCAGGCCCACAGAGGGAAAAAGATTGAAAAAAATACACAGGACATTGCGCCGCCGGCCGTTGTTTACGCCACTGATCATGCCGGTTATGGGATTCGTCCTGATGGCGCTGGCGATCGCCTGGTTTTTCGATTCGCGGGCGACGACGGCCGTATTCATAGTGCGCCACGCCGAAAAAGCATCGATGCCCGTCGATGACCCTGGGCTGAGTGATCTCGGCAGGGAGAGGGCGGAGGAGCTGGCCCGTGTCATGGCAATGTCGAACGTCAACAACGGCCCGGATCATATCTTCGTTTCCCAGTTTCGGCGCTCGTTGGGAACCGTTGAACCGCTGATTCGAGATACCGGTCTGCCGGTCAGCGAATACCGGGCGGAAGACTCGGCCGCGCTGGTCGATGAACTGCTGGACAATTACCGCGGCCAGACGGTTCTCATCGTCGCGCACAGCAATACCGTGGCCGAGATCATCGAGCTTTTGGGTGGCAAGGTGCCGGCGCAGGAAATGACCGAGCAAGACTATGATGATTTGTACGTGGTTGGTATTCCGCGTTTTGGGCGGCGGCAAACCCTGCGCTTCAAATACGGTCCAGTAAATAACTCGAATAACCCGATAGAACAATAGCTTACATAACTATATTAAAGTTAAGTATTAACTAAAGGGATTTTCCAGCAGCTGTCCATCGGCGGACAACGCCGGATACATCAGCTTCTTTTCCCGGCAGCGGCGCGCGATATCCGGATAGGCCCATTCAAAAAGAGTTTGCTGCCAGGTTTTTGGATCGAGGCGGCTGTTGTCATACATGCCGGCAGCTTTGCGCTGCTTCATGGCCTCGTACAAGATCAATGCGGTGGCCACCGAAACGTTCAACGACTTTGTATGTCCTTGCATCGGAATCTTCAGGTGGGCATCGGCGAGGCGAGCGGCTTCGGCACTGACGCCAATCAGCTCCGAGCCTAACAACAGAGCGGTTGGCACAGTGTAGTCGATTTCCCGAAAGTCCCTGGCCTGAGCGGACAGGTGCGCCGCGAGCACCTGGAAACCGTCATTTTTCAGGCAGCCGATGGCGCTGCCTATATCGGGATGCATCACGATCGATACCCATTTGCGTGATCCTGCGGAAGTCAGGTGATGCCGAGGCAAATTGGGTGAATTTGACACGACATGGGCCTGGAAAACGCCTACCGCATCGCAACTGCGAATAATTGCCGCCAGGTTATGCGACTTGTGCACGTTCTCCGACAATATCGTCAGATCCGGTTGCCGGCGCGCCAGCACACTTTTTAGCGTTTGGAATCGATCAGGAGTCATGCTTCAAGAAGGCGGCTGCCCACTCATCATGCCTGCAAAGCGATGGCCTGCCGTATGAAATCTTCGTGTTGCCCGATGCGCAGGTCTGCCAGAACCGCATCGCGAATAATGCCGTCCTGGTCTATCAAGAAAGTGGCGCGGCGAACGCCGAAACCCAGCGGGCCGTTGACGCCATAATCCACAATCACTTCCTTTTCAACATCGGACAACAGCAGGAATGGCAGGTGATACTTATCGGCGAAGCGTTGGTGACTTTCCTTTCCCTGAGGGCTGATGCCCGCAACCTGAAGCCCTGCGGCAACAAGTTCGTCATGCAGATCGCGAATGGTGCATGCCTCCTTGGTGCAACCAGGCGTAAAATCCGCTGGATAGAAATACAGAACCACCGGGCCGTTTTCCAGCAACCCCTGTAAGGACACGGGCTTGCCAGTCTGGTCGGGAAGCGTGAATGGTGGCGCTCGTTCGCTAATTTCCAGCATATTGCCTATTCTAGTCCGCTCGTACCGACATGCAATACTTGGCCTTTCCGGCCATCACCGCCGGTGATAGAATGCGCCGCCTGATGGGGCCGTAGCTCAGCTGGGAGAGCGCTGCGTTCGCAATGCAGAGGTCGGCGGTTCGATCCCGCTCGGCTCCACCAGTTTTGATAAAATCCGGGATAGCCCGGATTTTTTTTGCTTGCATGCAGCCTGCATTGGATATGATTGGCAGACGAGGGGAGCGTCCACAGCGCGCAGCGCTGCTGCCGCAGAACCTGATAAAATTTACCGGAAGCAAGACTGTTCGCCCCGGTAGCTCAGTTGGATAGAGCGTCCGCCTCCTAAGCGGAAGGTCCCAGGTTCGAATCCTGGTCGGGGCACCATAACCGTCTGTTTTTATTTTATTTTTTGCTCAGCATTCAGCCGCGTCACCGGCGGAACAATATCAGTTCCCGAATCGAAGCCGGATGCTCAGCTGAAACTGCTTTTCGGTCCGTGTTGTATCGAGGCCATAGTATTGCCAGCTGAAACGGTCTGTTTTGATGCTCAATGACTCGGCGCCAATGGACACCTTATCGGAGTATTCGTAGAAATAAGCTAGCGTCCAGGCATCGCCGTCCTCGGAATTATCGTCCTGCAGCGTCTGATCGTTGTCCGTGACTGCAAACTTGTCGTACCGTAATGAAAATCGATGGCGATTATAGGCCCGGGTTAACATCAGGTACATACTGTCGAAATCAGCGTCGAGATCGCCGATACCATTCTCAACGGAACCCATTACTGTTGAGCCCGTCATCCACTGAAACAACAATTCCCAGTCACCCGGCAAAACAGCATGGGCAGCAATATGTTGAAACTTCGTCGCCCATGCGTACTGTCCACCTTCATCCGCCGTCGGATCGGCACGATTGTCATAATGCATTGCGCGAATCAGTAATTGCTGATTGAAACTCCATTCAACGTTGACGTAATAGCCGGCTCGGTTGTCGATTTCGAGGAACGGCGCTACGTAAGGGTCCTGGTCGTCAAATAAGCTGTCGGGCTGAATCACTGGCAATGGCGGCAACGGCAGCTTATCGCCAAAACGGCTTTGGCGATCATGCACCGACCAGCCTTTCCAGGCCAGCAACGAGCCCGTCGGATCGTTACCGTAAAAAATCGCTCCTTGCAGCCTGATGGTGTGGGCGCCGCCAAACATCGCGGGCCTACGAGATACGGACAATTCTGCACCGACCGTGCGAAGTTCCTCTGCAACCCAGGTGTTAATTGCCGAATAACTCATCGAATATGGGCTGGTCCATCCGGCCGTTATATTCTCGAGCGATATGCGAGGGTAAAACAAACCGAGTTTCAAGCGATAACGGTTTTCGGACTGAGGTACCGGTCGCCACTCGACATAGGCCTCGGTAAAATCGACTGTTGACCCTATATCATCATCATAGCCTTCGAGTACGGTGTGTGCCTTGAACGTATCCGCGAGCTGAATTTCGAAGTCCGCAAACGCCCGGCTAATCATCAGACCATCATTACTATCGTCGTAGCGCAACTTGCCGACGAATCCCTCCGTCCAGGAGGTATAACCGGATGAATTGATAAAACTGATGTCAATGCCCGCACGCAATTTGTACGGGTCCGGCGCCTCCGCCGCGTTGATCGCTTGCACGGCGAAAACCAAAAAGATCGCCGCAATCAGTATCAGTACTCTGACCATGGCGTGCTTCTCGATTGTCTGTCATGCGGCGGATTGAGTTTCTTCACCAAGTGAAATGTGACTTCGGGTTCCGGGCTACCTGGCGTGACCACTGTTTTGGACAGGGCCTCATCTCTATCGCGAATGCGGGGGCTCCAGATATTGATTTCGTAATCTTGCGGGTTGTCCAACGACAAAGATGCCTTGCCGTTCTCGTCTGTCTTGGCTACCGCTACGCTATCAACGACCAATATGTACCCGAGCATATGGTCGTGAATATTGCATCCGAGCGTAACTATTCCGCTGTGTTCGAACGTGACCGGGGGGTGTTGCTCGCCGTGGTACATCGGTAACAAGAATTTGTTGGGGTGTGAAAAAGAATAGACGTGATGAGCGACCGTGTCGCTGTTCGGGAATTCTACGGCTGTCCCTGTTTGTACAACAAGCACGTGCGGCACGAACTGCTTGTCTATCTGGTCCATGACGGTGTTGGCGGTGGGGGCTGGCAAATCGTTTTGTCCGTCCAGCCTCATCGCATACACCGCAACATCAGCGACAGGCCGCCCCTCCCTGTCAATAACGAAAATGTTGACGTCGCTACCGAATGAAGAGGTTGCGATAAACATCAAAACGAATAACCCGATCATTCGAACTGGATTTCGTCTGATCTGATCGTCTGACCGAAGTTCTGTAAGTCGCGAAAACGCCATGTCCGTTCCAAGCGATTCCTACCCATCGCCGAGTATACGGTCGAACCGGGCAAGCTAACCGTGACCCACCGCACATTCTATTTAACAAAATCCACTTAATATCTCTAAGCGGTTGATATTTGACGACTATGCACGGTAATGGGACCGCGCAGAGGGCTCGTCACGACGGTGCTGGCGATGGATGCTCTTGCACTCGTCTGAGAAAACGGAATACGCGCCGAATGAAGATTCGTACCAGCTTCCGCGGAAAATTATTGCTGCTGACAATCCTGCCGTTGGCGGTTGCGCAGATCGTGACCCTTTTCAACGTAATACAGGTCGTGGAAGAGGACGTCGAGCGCCGCGCCCGTGAGTCGCTCATCATTGGTGGTGCGGTTGTTAATGAATTCCTGAGAGGCCGGGGCGAGCAGATAGAGGCGAGTGTCAAGGTCTTGGCCGCTGACTTCGGTCTCAAAGAAGCTGCCGCGACCGGGCACGCGGCAACTATTCAATCGGCCCTTAGCAATCATAGTCGGCGTATCGGGGCGGACATCGCCTTGTTGCTGGATCTCGATGGTACCAGTATCGCGAGCTCCAGTGGCATGACGCATGTTACTCGGAGTGACTTGTTGCGCCTCATTGAAAACGCACGCGAAAAATCCTCCGCGCAATCAACCGCAATATTCGATGGCGATACCTACCACACGTTCACAATGCCGGTCCGGGCACCTGTTGCTATGGCCTGGGTGGTGTTAGGTTTTCGAATCGACACGCAACTCACGCAACGCATACGAGCATTGACCGGCCTTGAGGTCTCAATCGTATCAACGTCGAGTGGCGACGCCCGTACAATTGCGACGACCAGACACGCAGGCAGCACCACAAAATCCGAACCGGACTTTGTTGATCAGGGCACACCGCTGGACTCTATTTATATGGTCGACGAAGCGGGCCATGCCCGGTTGACGCTCAGTACGGCATTCGTCCGGACCAACAATGATGTGATCGTCGTACTCCAGCGCTCGCTGCAGGAGGCGATGACGCCGTACATCGAGGCCCGCAGCGGCCTGTTGGTTTTTGCCTTCGTCCTGTTGTTTGTCGTCTCAGTCGCGGTCGGCTGGGTTTCCGGAACTATTGCAAGACCGTTGCGGGCACTCACCGACGCAGCGCAGAAAATAATCTCGGGTGATTACGACATAAAACTCAATGTTTACACGGATGATGAGTTCGGCGAACTGGCAACGAGCTTTAACGAAATGCGGACGGCAATCGCGGAGCGTGAAAAACGCATATCCCACCAGGCGCTCCATGACCCGTTGACTGGTCTGCCCAACCGGACAAAGGTGCTGCAAAGCCTGACCGGGGCAATCGAGCAAGCACGAAGCGCCAACACCAATATCACAGTGCTTGCGATCAGGCTGTCACGCATGAATGAAATCTCATCGACCCTGGGCCACCGCGCGAGCGACGAGATTATTGCACTCGCCGCAAAACACCTGCACGTAAACCTTGACCCTGGAGACACCCTCGGTCACGTGGGAACCAACGAGTTCATTCTGATCCTGCCTGATAACGGTATAGACGATGCAATGATTTACGCGGACCGGATCGAAAACATTCTTGGCGCCGGCGTTAAGCTTGGTCGCTTAAATATTGCGCTGCAGACAGAGATCGGCATCTCCGGATTCCCGGATCACGGCAACAGCGCTGCAAACCTTCTACGTTATGCCTCGATAGCGAGAAACGAGGCCCAGCTTGGCCACGAGCGTGTGATGATTTATAAGGCGGGCCGCGAGGACCATTTCGTACGACAACTTCGAATCGTCAACGACCTTCGCGCCGCCCTGGAACACGATGAAATTCGCGTTCATTTCCAGCCGAAGATTTCGCTCCCGGATGGCGCAGTTTGCGGCGCGGAGGCGCTCGTGCGCTGGGAACATGCAGAACTCGGCTCGCTGAGCCCGGACGATTTCATCCCTGCGGCAGAGGAATCCGGCACTATTGTGCATCTCACGAGGTTCGTTCTGGCCACCGCAGTCAAACGGTGTCGTGAATGGCAGAATGCGGGACATTCGCTTCAGGTTTCGGTAAACATATCCTCCCGGGACCTCCGGGACGAGTACCTGCCTTACTACATCCTGCAATTGCTAAAAGAACAAGACATTGCGGCGAACCGATTGACGCTCGAGATCACAGAGAACAGTATTATGCAGAACCTTTCTCATGCAATTTCGGTTCTCGAGTGTCTTCGCGACGTCGGTGTCCGGATTTCAATGGATGATTTCGGCACAGGTTATTCATCGCTCGCACAAATCAAAAATATGCCGCTGCATGAGCTGAAGATCGACAAATCATTCGTTATGACTTTGATGAGCGATGAACAAAGCAGGGCAATCGTTCGAACGACGATCGAGCTTGCACACAACATGAACCTCAAAGTTGTCGCAGAGGGCGTCGAAGACGAACAGACGCTGCGACAAATAAGCGACATGGGTTGCGAGGAGGCACAGGGTTATTTTGTGAGTAAGCCCGTGTCAGCCGATGGATTGCTGGACTGGCTGAAAAACCGGAAAGAAATATCCTACGGCACGCGCCGCAGGGCAAAGCGGGCGTTTGCGAAAAAAGCTTAAGTATCCAAGCCTGTCACGAGTCGGATTTGCAGGCTTCTGTCATTATGTCGCTGCGGAAGAAGCACACTACTCCGTCGGGGTCTCAAGGTACCCTTTGTCAACTCTTGACCCGCCGGACAAACCAGCTTACCAGTAAGATAAAACCGATCAAGCCACCGATCTGGACCATCCAGTCGGGACCCAGCCAGCCGGTGCCGAAGCCATCGGGTTTTTTGCTTTGTACGAACGCTACACCGGCAATCGCGACGCCGAGCAGTCCTTCGCCACCGACAAAACCCGAACCCAGCAATACGCCACGGTCGCGGCGTTCGATTTCCTGTTCCTTGTTCTTCGCGCGACGGGCGAAAAACCAGCGGATGGCGCCGCCGAGAAACACCGGTGTCATCGTCGCAACCGGCAAATAAACGCCGACGGCAAACGGTAAGGAGGGGATTTTGAAAAGTTCGCAGCTAATGGCGATCAGACCACCGATCGCGACCAGACCCCACGGCAGCGATTGATCGAGAACGCCGTCGATGACCAGTTTCATCAGGGTCGCCTGTGGCGCCGGCAGCTCCTGGCCGCCAAAACCAAAGGTCTCGGCCAGCAGCAACACGGAAAGGCACACGAAGGTAGCGGAGGTTAGAACGCCGACCAGTTCGCCGATCTGCTGGCGCCTTGGCGTCGCTCCCAGCAAAAAACCGGTCTTCAGATCCTGGGAGGTGTCGCCGGCAATAGACGCCGCAATCGCAACCACGCAACCGACCGTCAATGCGGCGGCCTTGCCGGTCATATCGGTCCAGCCCATGACCAGGAATACGCCCGCCGTCCCCAGCAAAGAGGCGATCGTCATCCCGCTGGTCGGGTTTGAGGTCACGCCGACCAGGCCGACGATGCGCGAGGCGACGGTGACGAAAAAGAACGAGAAAATGACCACCAGGATTGCGGCCATAACCCGTTGCAGCGTGCTTTCCAGGGCGCCAAACGGTGCCGGTACCAGCGCGAGGACCGTGACGACCAGCAATATGCCGATACCCACAACTTTTAGCGGCAGGTCATGCGAGGTTCTTGGCGTAGTTGCCTGCATGGAAGAGCCGGGGACCGCGCGCTCGGATAGTTGGCTGGCGGCGATGCGGAAGCTTTGCAGCATGACCGGCACACTCCTTGCCAGCGTGATAATGCCCGCGGTGGCAACCGCACCCGCGCCTATGTAGCGGACATAGCGCGTCCAGATCAGGGACGGAGACATGTCGCGAATCAGCAACTCGGTCTCGGGGAAAAATGGAATCGTCCGTGCATCTCCCCAGATCGCAATCGCCGGGATAATGAGCAGTGCTGACAACAGCCCGCCACCGACCATGATGGTTGCGATGCGTGGGCCAAGAATATAGCCGACCCCAAACAGGGCGGCTGACAGATCCATACCGATGGCGCCTTTTTTCAGAAAGGGGATATTGGTGTGGAACTCTGCCGGCAGAACCTTGGCCCATGAGGTCAACGCCTTGAAAGCGGCGCCAATACCCAGGCCCCAGAAAACCTGGCGCGCATGGCTGCCGCCGACTTCGCTGGCGACCAGGACATGGGCGCAGGCGGTGCCTTCGGGGTAGGGCAGGTGACCGTGCTCGCGTTCGATCAGGAAACGCCTGAGCGGAATCATGAACAGAACGCCGATCAGGCCACCCGCCATCGCCAGCAAAGTCATCTGCAACAGGCCTGGCGCGACGTCCCAGAGGAACAGCGCTGGCAAGGTAAAAATGACGCCGCTGGCCACCGAACTCGAAGCCGAGCCGATGGTTTGCGACATATTGGCTTCCAGGATATGAGACTGAACACCAAAACCTTTGAGTGCCTGGAACGCGGCGACCGTCATCACGGCAACCGGTATCGATGTGGAAATGGTCAGACCGGCACGCAGGCCGAGGTAGGCGTTGGCGGCGCCAAAAATCACCCCAAACAGAATACCGAACAGCACCGCTTTCGTCGTGAATTCCGCCGGCGATTCCGCGGCTGAAACATAGGGTTGATAGATTTCACCGTCTTGCAACGGTCGGTGTGCTGCGTCCGGCAAACCTGGATGCTTGCTCAATCGCGTCTCCGGGGTACGGGAAGAAGCGCCGAGACTAACCTAATTGGCTGCGGACTCCCAGACCAGATAGCGCCTCTTTGCTGATAGGTATAAAAAAAGCCCCTCGCCAGAGGGGCTTTACTGTTTTGCTTTTTTTCGGCAGTGGAATTACTCCACATAAAACCTGCCGCCAATCCCGAACGTCGTAACGTCATTGCTGAAACTGATACCACCGGTAACCGCAAAGCTGTCGTTGAAGGAATACACGCCGCCGACATTAAAAGCGGTATCGTCAGCACCCCCGCCCAGATCGACATAAGTAATCCCACCATTGAGCTCGAACTCGTTGCTCACCATGCTGCGCAATGAGACATCCAGGGCATAACCGTCTTCACGATTACTGCCAAAAAACCCCAAGTCTATTTCCGCACTGACATATGCGATACTCACATTGACATCGGTGGTGTCTGAAATGGCGCTCTTATAGCCGATACCGACGTCGAAACTGTTGAGGTCCACGCCAGCATCGCCGATGCTTGAATAACCGGCAAACATGAAAATATTTTCGCCAACTTCGGCCGAACCGCTAATACCAAAGCCATCAGCATCTCCGCCACCATCAAAGTCTGCATTGATATAGCCTCCTTCGATATAGGTGTAATCTGGCGAATCCGCCAAAACCGCGGTCGGAGCTAGCGCCAGCACCACGATCGCGCCATATCCAATCATTGCCTTGATAATTTTCATAACTCGTCATCCTTTTCGCTTTTTGCGAATGTAATAATCGTCCTTGTGAAACCTGAGCCCAAATATATGTTACAATTACCAAATAGGTATATTCTATATCAAAGTCTCTGGTTCGCGATACTTTCGATTCCGGAGCTTGTCTAAAGTTCGGAAACCGGCGCAGCCTAATTGGCTGCGCCTGAACCTAAGCTGAATCGATTTTGTGAGATATCCCGTCGACCAGATTTACACATTGGTCCAGCGCATGTGTGACGAACGGACCTAAATGCTTGATATTGCTCGCTCACACCAATTGCGGCGCGGATTTTGCATTAAACACAATGAGTGGCACAAGAGAATAACGAAAGTAGAAATTATGTCTAATTCACCTGGCAATCCGGATACTCGCGCGGCGGTTCTTGATTCGGGCGACCGCCCACCGGCCTGTGCGGCAAGCGACCGTCGTTTTATGCAGGATCGCCGGAAAAAAACCTGGTGGTCATTGTGTTATGGCGGCGTCCGCCCAAGGCGGAGATTTCATCGGCGCGATGCAGACAGTTTCAGTGGTCAAACGGACTGGCTGGACTCCGAATTGCTCTACCTGACCCTGGGAATACTGGCGCTGTGCACGGCCGATGCAATCATGACCTTGAATCTCCTGAGGATTGGGGCTCACGAAGCCAATATTTTTATGGCGCACCTGATCGAAAAAGACGTGTTTCTTTTTGGAGCAACCAAAATGGCGCTGACGGGTCTGGGTCTCATCCTGATGGTTATGCATGCCTCATTCCGGCTTTTTCGCGTGATCAGCGTGCAAAATATCCTGCGCATTTTCTTCTTTGCGTATTTGGCCCTGATCGGCTACCAGGTCGTTCTCTACAGGTTCATTTGATCGCTCGCTGACGCAGTCTTTGCCGAGAGTTTCCGGGCTGGCATTCGTTTCTTATTTTTCACGCTTGCGATAGAATGCGCGGCTCGCTCAAGCGAGCCCGTTTACCCGTACAAGCAACGACTTAGACGAAGAAAAATGACCAGCGAGCTGGAAAAAAAATACCAGACTACGCCCCTGTCCGGGGGTAATGCGCCACTGGTCGAAGGCCTGTTCGAGCAGTTCCTCGCGGATCGTTCCTCGGTGCCCGGCCATTGGGCCGAATGGTTCGATCAGTTTGACGAAAACGGGCAGATACCGCGGCGGCCGATCGAAAAAGAACTGGCACGACAGGCATCCGCAACGCGGATATCCCAACTCACCCAGCCGCTTGCCATGTCGGAGACACGTCAGGGCCTGGTATCCCGGCTAATTCAGGTTTACGCAGCCCGCGGGCACCTGGTCGCCGATCTCGATCCGCTGGGTTTGCTGCAGCGGCCGACCCCAAAGGTTCTCAAGCTCGAATATTTTGGCCTTGGAGAAGTCGATCTGGACCGGGTTTTCCAGCCCGAAGGCCTGGCCTCGGTTTCCGGCCCAATGGCGTTGAGAGACATTATCGATCTGTTGCAGAAAGTCTATTGCGGCAAGATAGGCGTCGAGTTTGCCCATGTGTCGCGGTCGGCTGAACGGCTCTGGCTGCAGAAGGAATACGAATTGGCGGTGGTTGGCCAAGAACTGAGCCGCGATGAAAAACGTGACGCCTTGTATCAGCTGACTGCGGCCGAAGGCATGGAGCGCTACCTGCATACACGGTTCGTCGGCCAGAAGCGGTTTTCGCTGGAAGGCGGTGAAAGCATGATCTTGCTGCTCGAGGACTTGATACAGCAAGGCGGTACGACCGGCGTCAAGGAGTTTGTCATCGGCATGGCCCACCGCGGCCGGATCAACGTACTGGTCAACATCCTCGGCAAGGCGCCGGCCGAACTGTTTTCGGAATTCGCAGGCGAGTATGACCTGGTGCAGCTAAAAGGCTCCGGCGACGTTAAATATCACAAGGGATTCTCAGCCGATATGCACACGCCGGGCGGCGATGTACATATCGCGCTGGCATTCAACCCCTCGCACCTGGAGATCGTTAACCCGGTCGTCGTCGGCTCGGTCAGAGCCAGACAGCAACGTCGTGGGGATGGAGACCATCAACGAGTCGTACCGGTACTGATACATGGTGATGCGGCCTTCGCCGGCCAGGGCGTCGTGATGGAGACCTTGCAAATGTCCCAGGCGCGGGGATTCGCGGTGGGTGGAACCGTGCATATCGTGTGCAACAACCAGATTGGTTTCACGATCAGCAATCCGGCGGACGCCCGCTCGACGCTTTATTGCAGCGATGTCGCGAAAATGATCGAGGCGCCGGTTTTCCACGTCAACGCCGACGACCCCGAAGCGGTGATTCTGGTGACCCGGCTGGCGCTGTGTTACCGGCAGGAATTCGGCAAGGACGTCGTTATCGACCTGGTCTGCTATCGCCGCCTGGGGCATAACGAAGCGGATGAGCCGGCCGCAACCCAGCCGCAAATGTATGCGGCGATCAGAAAACACCGGACCACAAGAGAATTGTACGCGGACCGCCTGGTTCGCGAGTCGGTGCTGACCAAAGCTGAAGCCGATCGAATGATCGAGCGGTACCGGCAAGACCTCGAAGAAGGCCACCCGCTGCCGCGAAGACTGTTGGCCCTGGTTGACAACGAGTTCATCGTTGACTGGAGCCGGTATCGAAATGGCGCCACCTCGCCAACAGCAAAAACGGCTGTCAGCAAACGGCGGTTGCAAAAATATTCGGCCCGGCTACTCGATCTTCCCGCGCATTTTACCGTCCACCCCAGGGTACAGCGGATCCTGGACAGCCGCGGGAAAATGGCGGCCGGCGAACTGCCGATCGACTGGGGCTTCGCGGAAACCATTGCTTATGCGAGCCTGCTCGATGAAGGCTATGAAGTCAGGCTGACTGGCCAGGACAGCGCGCGCGGGACTTTCTTCCACCGCCACGCGGTGCTGCACAATCAAACGGACCAGGAAAGCTTTGTGCCGCTGGAAAACCTGTCGGCCAGGCAGGGCAGGTTCACGATCACCGATTCCTTGCTGTCGGAAGAAGCGGTCATGGGCTTCGAGTATGGCTTTGCGACGACCGAGCCCAATGCGCTGGTCATCTGGGAAGGGCAGTTTGGTGACTTTGCCAATGGCGCACAGGTGGTTATCGATCAGTTCATCTGCTCCGGCGAGGCGAAATGGGGCCGCCTGTGCGGGCTGACTCTGTTCCTTCCACATGGTTATGAAGGCCAGGGACCGGAGCATTCATCCGCGCGGCTCGAGCGGTTCCTGCAACTTTGTGCGGAGCGCAATATGCAGGTGTGCGTGCCATCCAATCCGGCACAAATGTTTCATATGCTGAGAAGGCAAATGATCAATCCGCAGCGCGTTCCGCTGATCGTCATGACTCCGAAAAGCCTGTTGCGGCACAAGTTGTCGGTTTCGACGATCGAAGATTTGTCCAGCGGAAGTTTTCAGACGGTAATCGATGATGCATATTCGCTCAGGCCAGATGCGGTCGAGCGGGTCGTTTTCTGCAGCGGCAAGGTTTATTACGATCTCATCGATGCGCGCAACGACCGGCACGTGGAAAACGTGGCAATCGTACGCATCGAGCAGCTTTATCCGTTCCCGGTGGCACAGTACGCGGCGGCTATCGCTGCCTGGCCGAAGGCCAGGGACATAGTCTGGTGCCAGGAAGAGCCAAAAAACCAGGGCGCCTGGTATCAAATCAGGCATCGTATGCTCGAACCACTCGATGGCGGCACACAAGTACTGTCGTATGCCGGGCCAAACGCGTCGGCGGCCCCGGCATCGGGTATATTTGCCCTGCACGTAAAACAGCAGCGGGCGCTGATTGCCGACGCCCTGATGCTGGTTGACAATCATGCCACCGCCAAATCAGCAAAACGAACCCGTAAAAAACCGAGGACGGCCAGAAAAAAACATGATTAAAGAAGTCAAAGTTCCCCAGCTACCCGAATCGATCGCCGATGCGACCCTGGTGAACTGGCACAAGAAACCAGGCGATGCGGTGCAGCGTGACGAAAACCTGGTCGATCTGGAAACTGACAAAGTGGTTCTCGAGGTGCCCGCGCCAGTCGCGGGTGTATTGAAAGAGATCTTCAAAGAAGACGGCGCGACGGTTAACAGCGGTGAGTTGCTTGCGATCATCGAAGAGGGTGCGGTTGCCGGTGAAAAAGTGGCGTCCGAGATCGAAAGCCCCGCCCCTGAAAAAGCCAGCGGACCGGTCAAGTCAGAACAACAACAAAAATCAGCGCACAAACTCAGTCCATCCGTCAGGCGCCTGCTCGAAGAGTACGGAATAGATCCGGGTGATATTGCGGGTAGCGGTCGCGGCGGGCGGATCAGCAAGTCCGATGTGATGAAATTTGCTGATAGCAGACCCGTGCCTGCGGATAAACAGCCCGCCGCCACGGCCGCAACGGCTGGACTAACGAGACCCCGACAGGATCGTCGCGTGCCGATGACACGGCTGCGCTCGCGTATCGCCGACCGAATGGTCGAGGCGCAAAATACGGCTGCGATGCTGACTTCGTTCAACGAAGTCGATCTGAGCGCCGTGATCGAGTTGCGAAAAAAATACCAGGGTAAATTTGAGAAAAAATATGGCGTGCGACTGGGGTTCATGTCTTTTTTCGCCAAAGCGTCTGTCGAAGCGTTGCAGAAGTTTCCGTCTGTCAATGCCTCGGTTGAAGGCAGCGACATCATTTACCACGACTACTATGACATCGGCGTTGCGGTCTCGACCGATCGTGGCTTGATGGTGCCGATCCTGCGCGATGTGGACTCGCTCAGTTACGCGGGCATCGAAAAGGCGATAGCGGGTTTTGCCGATCGCGCGAAAGGTGGCAGCATAACTCTCGAGGAGCTGACCGGCGGCACGTTTACGATCACCAATGGCGGTGTGTTTGGTTCGCTGATGTCGACGCCGATTCTCAATATGCCGCAAAGCGCCATTCTTGGCATGCATGCGATCGAGGAGCGGCCGGTCGTGGTTGACGGTGAAATCGTCGTGCGAGCGATGATGTATATAGCCCTGACCTATGACCACCGGATTATTGATGGCCGGGAAGCGGTCCAATTTTTGGTCAGCATCAAGGAAACGCTGGAAGACCCGGCCAGATTAATGCTGCAGATTTAGGGAAGACTCATGAGTAAACAGTTTGATGTCGTCGTTATAGGCGCCGGTCCGGCCGGCTATGTAGCTGCCATACGCGCAGCTCAGCTTGGCATGTCCGTTGCCTGTATAGACGACTGGAAGAACCACGATGGCAGCTTGTCCTATGGCGGCACCTGCCTGAACGCCGGCTGCATCCCGTCCAAGGCCTTGCTGGAGTCATCCGAGTTGGTGCACCGGGCAAAACATGAGTTTGCGGCGCACGGCATCGATACCGGTCCGGTCACGGTTGATTTGGCAAAGATGCAGAAGCGCAAGGCCGGTATCGTAAAACAACTGACCGGCGGCATCGCCGCGTTATTCGAGGCGAACAAGGTCACGGCATTGCAAGGTCGTGGACGCTTGCTCAAGGATCGCAAAGTAGAGTTCACGCCGCATACTGATAAGGCGGAAATCCTGCGCGGCAAAAACGTGATTCTGGCCTCGGGCTCGCTGCCGATGGAACTCGAGCAAGTGCCTTTCGATGGTAAGACCACCGTCGATTCCTGGGGCGCGCTCGAGTTTGACGCGGTGCCAAAACGGCTGGCAGTCATCGGCGGAGGCGTGATCGGGCTGGAACTTGGCAGCGTCTGGCAACGCCTGGGAGCGAAGGTCGTCGTCCTGGAGGCGATGGACGATTTCCTGTTTATGATAGACCGGCAGATCGCCAGGGACACGCAGCGCCAGTTCAAACGTCAGGGGCTGGATATTCGCCTGGGAGCAAAGGTCAGCGGCGCCACCAGGAGCAAGTCGGGAATCAAGCTCAAGTATGCCGATAGCAAGGGCGAACAAGGCGTCGAAGTGGACAAGGTAATCGTTTGCGTCGGTCGTCGGCCCAACAGCGGGGACTTGTTTGAGAAAGATTGTGGCGTAACAACCGACTCACGCGGCTTCGTCGAAGTCGATGAGGAATGTCGCACGGGGGTTGCCAATGTCTGGGCGATCGGCGACCTGGTTCGTGGCCCGATGCTCGCCCACAAAGGGTCGGAAGAGGGCATCATGGTCGTCGACCTGATCGCCGGCGAAATCAGCGTAGTCAATTACAATACGATCCCGTCGATCATATATACCGCACCGGAAATCGCCTGGGTTGGCCAGAATGAGGAAGAAATCAAGAAAAGCGGGCGAGCCTACAAGGTGGGTGTTTTTTCATTCGCTGCCAACGGCCGGGCAAAAGCGATGGAGATGGCCGCCGGTTTGGTGAAAATTATTGCCGCCGAGGATGACGACGAAATACTCGGTGTTCATATCGCCGGGCCGATGGCCGGGGAGCTGATCGCAGAGGCAGTGCTGGCGATGGAATTTTCAGCCAGCGCCGAAGATCTGCAACGGACCATCCATGCTCATCCGACCCTGTCCGAGGCGCTGCACGAAGCGGCCCTGGCAGTGGACAATCGGGCGATCCATGCAATCAACAATTAAGGCGCGTCTCTTTTTGCACTAAGGACGTTGGCCAGGGATGTCAGGCGATGTAAAACACGGCTGAGTTTATCCAGGCCGCTGACTTCTATTCCCAATCGAATCTCGGCGGTGTTGTGTATGGCATCGGTCGAAGTGTCCAGCCTGAAAATGCGGATTTTTTCGTCGGCCAGCAAGGTTGTCACATCCTTGACCAGTCCCGACCGGTCATAAGCTTTAACGCTGATGCTGGCCGGATATAGATCTTCCTGGGTGCTGGCCCAGGAAACGTCGAGGACTCGCTCGGGCCGCCTCGCCATTAACCGCAGGAGATTGCCGCAGTTGTCCCGATGCACGGTGACGCCTCGTCCCTGGGTCAGGTAGCCACGAATTTGCTCCGGGGGTACCGGCTGACAACAGCGGGCGAATCCTGTCATCAGGTCGCCAACTCCCTCAACGCGCACTTTTCCTTTGCCCAAACGAGAGCCAGGCTGGGCTTTGCGCGCTTGCAGCGCGAATTTTTGTGCCGGTTTCTCGGATCTCTGGATCGCACTGGCAACGGCCATAACGGTTATTTCACCGTTGCCCAGTGCAATGTACATCTCGTCCGGCGTGCCAAAATGCAACAACCGGGCCAGTTTTTCATGCTCGAATTTCTTGTAGCCCAACCTCGAGAGTTCCCGCTCCAGCATGACACGGCCCTGTCGCTGGTTCTGTTCCTGGTCCTGTCGCCTGAACCAGCTGCGAACCTTGATCCGGGCGCGCGACGAAGCCAGAAACCCGAGTTGGGGAATCAGCCAGTCCCGGCTGGGCCTGGGTTCCTTGCCGGTCAATATCTCGACCTGTTGGCCATTGGCCAGTTTGTAGGTTAACGGAACCATCCGCCCGTTGACCTTCGCGCCCCGGCAGCAGTGTCCGATATCGGTGTGTATGTGGTAGGCGAAATCCAGCGGCGTACCGCCCATGGGCAGATCGACGACATCGCCGCGTGGACTGATGGCGTAGATTCGGTCTTCGAATATTTCGCTCTGGACACGGCTCAGAAAATCCTCGTCGCTGACGTCGTTTTCAACCGGCTCCAGCAAACGGCGCAGCCAGACGACTTTCTGAGCGAAAGCGCTGTCGCGTTTGCCACGTTCCTTGTATTGCCAATGCGCCGCCACCCCGAGTTCGGCATGCTGATGCATTTCCGCGGTTCGAATCTGGATTTCCAGCGCTTTGCCGTGTGGACCGATGACCGCTGTATGCAGTGACCGATACAGGTTTTCTTTTGGCGTTGCGATGTAATCGTCAAATTCGCCCTGAATATACGGCCAGGTGCCGTGCACGACGCCCAATGCGGCGTAACAGTCGGCAACGCTGCCAACCATGATGCGGATGGCCCGGATATCCAGCACCTGCTCGAAGGCAAGGTTGTTGCGCTGCATTTTCCGCCAGATGCTGTAGATGTGCTTTGGCCGGCCACTGATTTTTGCGCTGACTCCTGCTTTTGCCAGTTCTTTGTGCAGCGAAGTCTGTACACGTCCGATATAAGTCTCGCGGTCTTCGCGCTTTTCCCTAAGGTCACGAGCGATCCGGCGATAGTGCTCGGGTTCCAGGTAGCGAAACGCCAGATCCTCAAGTTCCCACTTCAGCTGCCAGATACCCAGCCGGTTGGCCAAAGGGGCGAAAACGATCCGCGTTTCGGTTGCCGCACGGCGTTGCTCGGCGACCGGCGATGTCTTCAGGGAGCGCATGCGATAGAGCTGGTCTGCCAGGCGAACCAGCACCAGCCGGACGTCGCTAACGACGGTCAGTAACATTTTTCTGAGCGCCTCGGCCTGGTCGCCGCCCAGCCCGCCATGTTCCGGGATATCGCCCGGGATACGGGTGCGATCCAGTTTAACGAGCTGGTCTGTCAGTCTGGCAACGGATAAGCCAAATTGCGCTTCAACCTGGTCATGCGACAGGCAGCCGGACGTTAGGGCCGGGAAAAGGGCGGCGGCGCTGATTATCGCCTGGTCGGCGCCGAGCTTTGTCACGGTATCCGCAACCGCGGCAGCCCGGACCAGGCAGCATCGGCCTGTCTCGCCTTTGGCGGCCAGTTTGCCGGTCAGCCAGACCATCGTGCCGGCAAAAGATTCCGGGTTTTTTTCGGGCATTTTTCGAGTCGTTCCAGCGCGTACTTTTTTGGTGTTCGACCAGGGGAATACCGGTATCATATGCGACTTCATCATAGCTTACCGTCAGGGGGTTCTGCATGCGGGTTTTTCTGTTGTTTATGGGTTTATTGCTGCTGCCTTTGGTCAGTCATCCAGAGAGCCTCGAAATCAGTGCGAATGACGACGCCGCCAAATTCGGGTTTGGCTGGTACCTGGGTCAGCAACGCCTGGCGATGGATGTTTCCTGGCTGCATCACCAGGACCAGGGGGATGTGATCAGCCTGGGGGTGAACGTGACGGGATTTGCCAGCAGTGGTCAGAGCCCGGTCGAAGCAGGTCTGGGCGGAAAACTTGTGTATACCGATTCAGACAATCTTAATCTCGACGGCGGCGCATTGGCGCCGGGAGGTTTCATTTCCTATACCTTGCCAAACTCGAACCGGTTCACCTTATACGGGCATTTGTATTTCGCACCCGATATCCTGACTTTCGGGGACAACGAGACCTACCGGGAAATAGAGTTCCGCCTGTACTACTCGGTGATCGATGATGCCGAGCTTTTCCTGGGTATTCGAAATGTCCATGTCGGCTATGATTTGGGCCCGAGCGTGAATTTCGATACCGGCCTCAATCTTGGCCTGAAGATGAGGTTCTAGGCCCGCCATGGCAGGTCACAGCAAGTGGGCAAATATTCAGCATCGCAAGGGCGCCCAGGACAAAAAACGCGGCAAGCTGTTTACCAAGCTGATCCGTGAAATCACCATAGCGGCACGGATGGGCGGGCCTGACCCGGATGCCAATCCCAGGCTGCGCACGGCGATTGACAAAGCCAGGGGCCAAAGCATGCCAAAAGACAATATCGAAAGGGCGGTCAAGAGAGGGTCGGGTGACACAGAGGGCGTCGATTACGAGGAAATTCGTTATGAAGGGTATGGCCCGGGCGGGGTCGCGGTGATGGTGGATTGCCTGACCGACAATCGAAACCGAACGGTAGCCGAGGTTCGGCATGCCTTTGCCAAGTACGGAGGCAACCTCGGAGCGGATGGATCGGTCGCCTACCTGTTTAATCATGTGGGCCAGATCAGCCTGGCCGGAGGCGCGGATGAAGATCGTGTCATGGAAGTCGCGCTCGAGGCGGGCGCCGAGGATGTCATCGGCAATGATGATTCTTCGTTCGATGTGATCACCGACCCGCAGGAATTCGAGGCGATCAGGAACGCATTGGCGGCGGCCGGTCTTGAAGCGGAATCGTCCGAAATTACGCACTGGGCCAGCACCTCCGCCGAACTGGGCGAAAAAGATGCCGCGCAGATGATCAAGTTGCTGGAAGCGCTCGAGGACCTGGACGACGTCCAGAACGTTTACTCCAACGCAGACATTTCGGAAGAAATCCTGGCGAGCTTATGACCATGGAATTGCAACGGTCGAAATATTCGCAATGAGCGGCGGTGTTCGCATACTGGGCATTGACCCCGGTTCACGGGTGACCGGGTTTGGCCTGATCGTTGCCGATGGCCCCCGGTACAGCTACGTTGCATCCGGGTGCATCCGGACGCCGTCCGGCGATTTTGCCGGTCGCCTGCGGGAAATCTATCAGCAGGTTGGCGAGGTCAGCCGGGAACATCAACCGGATGAGGTGGCAATCGAAAGCGTTTTCCTCAGCAAGAATGCAGCCACGGCGTTAAAACTGGGGCAGGCGAGAGCAGCGGCAATGTGCGCGACATTTGCGCTTGACCTGCCGATTTTCGAATATGCGCCCAGGCAGATCAAGCGATCGGTCGTCGGCACAGGCAAGGCGGAAAAGGTCCAGGTCGAGCACATGGTCAAGGTGTTGTTAAAACTCAAGGGCCCGATCCAGAGCGATGCCGCCGATGCACTGGCCGTGGCGCTTTGCCACGCCAACGTCAGGGACAGCGCGATTCACCGCGCTGCGGCGCAGGTGCAGGCATGATCGGGTTTATTCGTGGCCGCCTGGTCGAGAAAAAACCGCCGCTGCTGTTGGTGGATGTCGCCGGTATCGGCTACGAAATAGAGGTGCCGTTGTCGACTTTGTACGAATTACCCGAAGTCGGTTTGGAAGTCGCCTTGAAAACGCATCTCCTGGTGCGGGAAGATGCTCATGTTCTGTTCGGTTTTGCCAGCGATGCCGAACGCAGCCTGTTTCGGAGCTTACTGAAGATCTCCGGCGTTGGGGCGCGACTGGCTTTGGCGATACTGTCGGGTAGCAGCGTCGATGGCTTCGTCCGTTGTGTCGAGGAACAGGACATAACCTCGCTGGTCAAGATTCCGGGGGTCGGCAAAAAGACCGCGGAACGACTGGTGATGGAAATGCGCGACCGCTTGCGTGATCTTGGCCATATTCCCGGTGCGGGCAAATCCGGCTCGGGAACTACGGAACCTGCCGACGAGGCATTTGGTGCGCTGGTCGCGCTGGGATACAAACCCGCCGAGGTCACTCGTATGATAGCCAGTGTCGATGCTGCGGACATGAATACCGAGGAACTGATTCGGCAGGTTCTGAAACAGGCTGCGCGATAAACTTATGCTGGAACAAGACAGACTCATCAGTACCGGTGGCAATCCCGAAGACGAGGCTTTTGACCGAGCCATTCGTCCCCGCCTGCTCAAAGACTTCGTCGGTCAGGCTATCGTCAAAAAGCAGATGGATATATTTATCCGGGCTGCCCGCAATCGCGAGCAAGCCATGGATCACGTACTGATATTCGGCCCCCCTGGCCTGGGCAAGACAACCTTGGCGCATGTCATCGCCAATGAACTCAACGTCAATCTACGCCATACCTCGGGCCCGGTTCTGGAGCGCCCTGGAGATCTGGCCGCTTTGCTCACCAATCTGGAGCCCCATGACGTTTTGTTCATCGACGAGATTCACCGGCTGAGCCCGATCGTCGAGGAGATACTGTACCCGGCTTTGGAGGATTTCCAGCTCGATATCATGATCGGCGAAGGCCCGTCGGCCCGTTCGATCAAGCTCGATCTGCCGCCATTCACACTGGTCGGTGCGACGACCAGGGCGGGGCTGCTGACCTCGCCGTTAAGGGATCGATTCGGCATCGTCCAGCGGCTGGAATTTTACAGCACCGATGAATTGGCTTTTATCGTGCGCCGCTCAGCTGGCATTTTGAATCTGAAAATCGAGGAACGGGGTGCAATGCAGATTGCATCGCGGTCCCGGGGTACGCCCAGAATCGCCAATCGCCTGCTGCGACGGGTTCGGGACTATGCCGAGGTCGAAGCCGATGGCGTGGTCACGGCGGATGTTTCAATTGCGGCGATGGATTTACTGGCGGTGGATCAGGAAGGATTCGATCTGCAGGACCGCAAGCTGCTGCTGACGATTATCGAAAAATTTGATGGCGGCCCGGTAGGAATTGACAGCCTGTCGGCTGCCCTGAGCGAGGAAAGGGGTACCATTGAGGAGGTACTTGAGCCTTTTCTTATTCAGCAAGGCTTCCTGATCCGTACATCGCGCGGGCGAATGGCGAGCGCTAATGCCTACCGCCATTTCGGTCTGGAGCCACCGGCCAAAGAGCGCACGGATCGGCTGCCCTTGTTCGACGACAAATAAAGGAACCCGGAATGAAGGCGGACTCTGCTGAGCAATCAGAAACGGCAAGACCTTTCTCCATTCGAGTTCGCGTTTATTACGAAGATACAGACGCCGCGGGGGTTGTTTATTACGCGAATTACCTGAAATTCATGGAGCGTGCGAGGACCGACCATTTGCGTGCCATGGGTATACGCCACGGCGACCAGAAGTCCGGGGAGAATCTTGCGTTCGTCGTGGTCAATGCAGACATCAGCTATCACCAACCGGCGCGACTGGATGACGAGTTATGGGTCAGTTCAGCGCTGCCCGAACTTGGCCGCAGCACCCTGGTTTTCGAGCAACAGGTCCGCCGGAACGGTGCAGACGGCGAATTGTTATGCAGCGGCCGTATTCGGGCGGCCTGCGTTTATGCGGATAGTTTCAAGCCACGATCGCTACCGGCCATCATGCGGGTCAGCAAGGAGAGCAACTGAATGAGCGGCGATTTATCATTTCTGGTTTTGATACTCGAGGCCAGCGTTATCGTACAGCTGGTACTGCTGTTGCTGGTGCTCGCGTCGGTGGCGTCATGGGCGATCATCCTGAAAAAACGCCGGGTGCTCAACCAGGCGATCAGCGGGGCCGATGCCTTTGAGCAACAATTCTGGTCCGGCGGCGATCTGACCGCCATGTATCAGGAGATCAACAAGAGGACCCAGGCGGCGACGGGCATGGAAAGCATTTTCGAGGGCGGTTTCCGCGAATTTGTTCGCCTGCGCTCTGAACCGGGAATCGACCAGGCCAAGATGATGGATGGCAGCCAAAGGGCGATGCGGGTCTCGCAGATGCGCGAGGTCGACCGCCTCGAACGCAATCTGGCCACGCTTGCCACGATCGGCTCGACAAGCCCGTATGTCGGCTTGTTCGGAACCGTGTGGGGGATCATGAACACATTCACCCAACTGGGTAAAGTGCAGCATGCGACGCTGGCCATGGTTGCACCCGGCATTGCGGAGGCACTGGTTGCGACGGCCATGGGTCTGTTTGCCGCGATCCCCGCGGTGATTGCCTATAACCGGTATGCAGACCAGGTAACGCGTCTCGAAAACCGCTACGACACTTTTGCCGAGGAGTTCGTATCGATCCTGCAACGCCATGCGCCGCGCAGCAAACCCGGGAGCTGATCATGGCAAGGAACAAGCAATTAAAATTGATGGGCGAGATAAATGTGGTCCCCTATATCGATGTCATGCTGGTGTTGCTGATCATATTCATGGTGACTGCGCCATTGCTGACGCAGGGAATAGAAGTGGAATTGCCCGATGCCGCGGCCGAGCCGCTGGACGACGACCTGTTGCGCGATCATCAACCATTGATTCTGAGCATCAATGCCGGTGGCGATCTCTTTTTGAATATAGGCAAGAACGAAGAACAGGCCATTGACGAGGTGACGGTGGTCGCACGAACGCTGGCAGTTCTGCGCCGTGAGCCGGAAACGCCTGTTCTGGTACGTGCCGATGAGACGGTGGCTTTTGGGCGGGTGGTGACCGCCATGGTGCTGTTGCAGCAGGCCGGCGCGAAAAAAGTCGGCTTTGTCACCGATCCACTGGAACAGCTCCCGGTCAGGAGAGAGTGACCGGCTATGTTCGGATTTTATCGCGAATACCGGGGTGCCTTGATCAAGTCCGTCGTCTTGCACCTGGTGATGTTCGGCTTGCTTGGCGTCAGCCTTGCGCGCAGCGCTGCATTTACCCCGCCGCCGCCACAGATCACGATCAAGGCGACCGTGGTAGACGAGCGACGAATACAGCAGGAAATAGCCGCCCTGGAGGAAGCTGAACAGGAGGTGCAACGGGCGGCGGATGCGAAACTCGCGGAAGCGCGCAGGCAAAGACAGCAAGAAGAGCGCCGGGCGAAGGCAGCTGTAGATAAGCGCCGCCAGGACCGGCTAAACGAGCAAAAACGCGCGGCGGCTGACCAGCGGCGGCGTGATGAGACGGAAGCCAGGGCGGCGCGCGAGTTGAAGGCTCTGCAAGAGCAGCGGAGCGTCGAACAAATCCGGCTGGCGCGACTGCGCCAGGAGCAGGAGCAGGCCGAGGAAGCGCGCCGCAGGGCGCAGGCCGACACAGAGGCCAGGTTGCAGGCGCAAATCGAGGCGGACCTCAAGGCAGAGCTGGCGCTGGAGCAGTCCAGACTGAATGCTGAAGAGGCGGGCCTGCTGGACCTGTACAAGGCGATGATTGAACAAAAGGTCAGGCGTAACTGGATTCGGCCGCCGAGCGCCCGCGCCGGGGTCGAGTGCACGGTGAATATCAGCCAGATTCCAGGTGGCGAAGTCATCAGCGTTCGCATCGCGGAGTGCAATGCCGATGAGGCGACCCGTCGTTCGATCGAGGCAGCCGTTTTCAAGGCGTCGCCATTGCCGGAGCCGCCCGATCCGAATTTGTTCGAACGAAATATCATTTTTATTTTCAAGCCTGAGAACTGACGGAGTCGTGCCTTGAAGAGACTTTTTGCCAATCTGCTGGGTGCGAGTTTGCTTGCCGGTTTTGCCGCCTCGGCCCAAGCCCAGTTAACCATCGAAATTACCGCAGGAGTCGACCAGGCGATGCCGATCGCGGTCGTGCCATTCGAGTGGCGGGGCGGGCTGGCCAGGCCACCGCTGGATGTGTCGGCCGTTATCGCTGCGGACCTGGCCAACAGCGGGCGTTTCGACACAATGGCTCCGCGCGACATGCTGGAAAAACCGGTCGACGAGCAGGGTATCGATTTCGAGGACTGGCGTTTGCTGGGTCTTGAGATCATCGTGGTTGGCCGGTTGTTGCCGCAAAGCGACGGCAACTATGTGATCCAGTTCGAAATGTTCGATCTGTTCAAACAAAAACGGCTGCTCGGATTCCGCCTGCCAAGTACCCGCACCGGGTTGCGCGCGGCGGCGCACCGAATCAGCGACCTGATCTATGAAAGGTTGACCGGGATCAAGGGAGCGTTCGCTACCCGGATCGCCTTTATCACGGTCCAGGGGCAGGGACCGGCGAAGCGCTATCGGCTGGTTGTTGCCGACGCCGACGGTTCGAACCACACCATCATCGTGGAATCGCCCGAGCCGCTGATGTCGCCGGCCTGGGCGCCCGATGGCGATCGAATTGCATACGTTTCCTTCGAGAGCGGCAAATCCGCGATCTATATCCAGGAACTCAGCACCGGCGAGCGTATCCGGGCATCGGGACGCGAGGGTGTCAACGGTGCACCGGCCTTTTCACCGGATGGGCGCAAGTTGGCGTTGACTTTGTCCCGCGATACCGGAAACCTGGATATCTATGTGCTCAACCTGGCGAACCAGGTCTTGACCCGAATTACGCGCAACCCGGCTATCGATACCGAGGCGACCTGGAACGCCGACGGATCAACAATATTTTTCACCTCCGATCGCAGCGGTGGCCCCCAGATCTACAAGGTCGAAATTGATGGCGGCGCCAAACGCCGCGTTACCTACGAAGGCAACTATAACGGGCGTTCGCGGCTGGCCCCGGATGACAAGGAAATGGCTGTCGTTCACAATGACCAGGGCGCGTTTCGTATTGCGCGGGTCAACCCCGACAACGGCAACCTCCTGGTGCTGACTGACGGTCAGCTCGATGAATCGCCGAGTTTTGCCCCCAACGGGGAAACCATTATTTATGCGACCCGGGTCGACGGGCGTGGTGTTTTAGCAACTGTTTCCATCGATGGCCGCATACACCGCAGAATTGCGGCCCAAGAGGGCGATGTTCGCGAACCCGCCTGGTCGCCGTATCCCGATTTTTAAATAGGCTAAACTATGCCGTGCGTGGGAACGCCCCGGACATGGTTTTGTCTGAATTACAGGAATTCATCAACAGGAAGGGTAAACATGCAGGCATTCAAAACGATCAGAATCAGTATTCTTTTGTCCCTGGGCATGCTCCTGGCGGCCTGTGGTGGCCAGTCAGCGACCCGGCCGGGCGATTTACCGGACATCGGCGCTCAGGACGCGCCCGGCAGCAGCCAGTCCGGAATGGCAGATCAGGCTAGCGGGGAGTTCGGTGAATTTGGCAGCGTTGGCGGTAAACCCAAAGAGCTCATCATTTATTTTGAGTACGATAAATCCGAGATCCTTGGCCAGTACGACAATGTACTGACTCGACACGCCTTATACCTTGCGGACAATTCACAGACCCGGGTCAGGCTGGAAGGACATGCCGATGAACGGGGGACGCGCGAGTACAACATTGGCCTGGGCGAACGGCGTGCGCAGGCGATCCGGCAGATCCTAATGATCCAGGGAGTGGCCACGGGTAAGATTACAACCGTCAGTTTTGGCGAGGAACGGCCTGCGCGGGAAGGCAGCAATGAAACCGCATATGCCGAGAACAGAAGGGTGGAGATCGTTTACTGATGGACAAGCGAATTCGCGGCTATGGCCCGGTCCTGGTGGCGCTGATGATCGGGGGATGTGCGACCACGCCCGGCGCGGACGACCCGGTGATGATCAAGCTGGGCCAGCTGGAAGCACGTCTCAACCGAATCGAGCAGGCCGTTCAGAACCAGGCAAGAATGGTTACTCAGGTTCAGGGTCTCGAGGGTGACATGAGAGAGCTGCGCGGTTCGGTGGAAAAAGTCCAGCATGATCTCGACGGCACCAGCCAGCGCCAGCGCAATCTTTATCTTGATGTCGATGGGCGGTTGCAAAAACTGGAAAGTTCCGCAAGCGCAACAGATGGCCGAAGCCGACGACCGGTTTTATCGTCGACAGCAAAGGTTACCACGCCACCCGTGATGAGCAGTCCAGGTCCGGATGATCAGGAAATCAGCGATCGTGACGCCTACCAGGCTGCTATAGCGTTACTTCGTGAAGGCCACTATCAAAAGGCGGCGGAAAAGTTCGAACAGTTTCTTGGCCAGTATCCGGATAGCCAGTTTTCCGACAATGCTCAATATTGGTATGCCGAGAGTTTCTACGTTACCCGAAAATTCTCCGAAGCGCTGGCGGCTTTCCAGAAAGTCATTGCGCAATACCCGGGATCGCAGAAGGTCCCGGACGCCCTGCTCAAGATCGGCTATTGCGATTACGAGCTCGGCTACTGGGATGCGGCCAGAGCGGCGTTGACCCGGGTAACCAGCGAATACGCGGATACCACCGCTGCACATCTGGCTCAACGGCGCCTGGAGCAAATGACCAGCGAAGGCAATTGACTCGAAAAACAAAGCAACATGCACGCCGATCTGTGATGGCTAGCCCAACAAGGGATGACCTGGCGCCGGATGCGCGCCTCCGGATAACGGAAATATTTTACTCACTGCAAGGCGAGGCGGACACGACCGGTGTGCCAACCGTGTTTATTCGCCTGACCGGTTGTCCGCTGCGTTGTCAATATTGTGACACTGCTTACGCATTTCACGGTGGCCGCTGGCTGGCCTTTGCTGTCATCCTGAAGAAAGTCAGGGAGTACGGTTGTCGATATGTCTGCGTCACTGGTGGGGAACCGCTGGCGCAAAAAAATTGCGCCGGTCTGTTGCGCGATTTGTGCGATAACAATTACCGGGTTTCGCTAGAAACCAGTGGAGCGGCGGACCTGTCAGTGGTCGACCCACGGGTGATCAAGGTGATGGATCTGAAAACGCCCGGTTCCGGCGAAGTGGATCGTAATCTTTGGAAAAATCTGGACTTGTTGTCGAAAGACGATCAAATCAAATTTGTGATCTGCAGCCGGAAGGATTTTGAGTGGGCCGGACTACAGGTCCGGCAACGGCATCTTGATAGTATTTGTACGGTCTGGTTTTCGCCCAGCTATGAGCAGATCAAGCCAGTGGATATCGCTGACTGGATTTTGCAGGAAAGATTGCCGGTACGTTTGCAATTGCAGTTGCACAAATATCTTTGGGGAACGGACCCGGGGCATTGAACAGCCAGGAAACAAGAAAAGCCGTTGTGCTGGTCTCCGGCGGGCTGGATTCTGCAACTACGCTCGCGATCGCGAAAGATCAGGGCTTTGACTGCTTTGCGCTGAGTTTCGACTACCGGCAGCGCCATCGCAGCGAACTGACTGCCGCTGCGAATATAGCGGAGTTTTTCGCAGTATCGGAACACCGGCTCATGGAGATCGACAGCGGCGGCCCCAGCGGTTCAGCGCTGACCGAAAAGGATATTCCAGTGCCTGAAACACCTCAGCAGGGCATACCGGTCACCTATGTTCCGGCGCGCAATACAGTTTTCCTGGCGCTGGCCTTGGGTTATGCCGAAGTGATCGGCTCCAGCGATATTTTTATCGGCGTCAATGCGGTGGATTATTCCGGGTATCCCGATTGCCGGCCCGAATTTATCGATGCGTTCGAAGTACTGTCCAATGTTGCGACCAAAGCGGCGGTACAAGGTCGGCGCATGCGGATACACACGCCGCTGATGGCGATGGATAAGTCCCGGATCATCAGGAAGGGGATCGAGCTGGGCATCGATTATTCGATGACCGTATCGTGTTACCAGGCGGACAGCCAGGGTCGGGCGTGCGGCGTTTGCGATTCCTGCCGCTTCCGCAGCGCGGGTTTTGCGGCGGCGGGAATTGCCGATCCGACAGTGTATGTCTGAAGGTTTCCCGGTCGCCGGAGACGCCTGGGTGAGCTTGCGATTTAGCGGCAAATCGGTATCATGCCGCCTCCTCGCAGCTTCTTTGCGCTGGGGCGTTAGCTCAGTTGGTAGAGCATCGGGCTTTTAACCCGCTGGTCATAGGTTCGAATCCTATACGCCCCACCATTTTCTTTAGGGCTTTGCATCAACTCAGCGGCGCCTGTACCCGACTCGGGTGTTTGCATAAACTGCAGCCAGCGAGCTTTGCTATATGAAAATTCATTGCCTGCAACATGTGGAGTATGAAGGGCCGGCCTGCATCCCCGACTGGGCCGCAGCACGCGGGTATCGCTGTTCGACGACCCGGCTGGACCTGCGGGAAGATCTTCCGGTGCTGGACGATTTCGATCTGCTGGTCGTCCTGGGCGGTCCGATGAGCGTTTATCGTGCAGACCGCTGGCCATGGATGGGTCAGGAAAGACGCCTGATTCGACTAGCGATTGATGGCGGCAAAGTCGTGCTGGGTATTTGCCTTGGCGCTCAGCTGATTGCCGCCGAACTGGGTGGCTTTGTCGAGGCCGGTGGAGAAAAAGAGATCGGCTGGTTCGATATCGAACTAACCAGCGAAGCAGGGCAGAGCCTGCTCGGCGGATTGCTGCCGGGCAGGCTGACCGCCTTTCACTGGCATGGTGACCGTTACCAGCGACCCCCGGGTGCGGTCAGGCTGGCTTACAGCGAGGCGTGTAATGAGCAGGCTTTCCAATACGGCGACCGCGTTCTGGGTTTACAATTTCACCTCGAGGCTACACCCGCCTGGGTGGACACGCTCGCCCGGCGTGACCAGGACCAGCTGGTAGCTGCAACCTACATCCAGACCAGGCAGCAAATGCTGTCGCCGGTCGAAAATTTTGCCCGCGCCAATGAGTTCATGAACCAAATCCTGGATCGGCTGGTCGATGTTGCGATCGGCACGACCCACGATCGAAGGGAGGAATACCAGTCGTGGTTTTGAAACGCAGCGTAGCCGTTGCCTACGCTCCAGCAGCGGTTGGCAATGTTGCGGTGGGCTTCGATTTACTGGGCCACGCGATCGAGGCGCCGGGTGACATTGTATCGGTTCGGCATGCGGATCACGACCGTGTTGTGATCGATGAGATCACCGGCGTTGCTGGCGAGTTGCCACTGCTGGCAGAGGAAAATTCAGCGGGCGCAGCACTGATTGCGATGCGGGAACGAATCGGTCTGGTCAGGGGTTTCTCGGTGAGAATCAAAAAAGGCATACCGTTGGGGTCCGGCATGGGGGGCTCGGGCGCGTCCGCCGTAG
The DNA here is from genome assembly GCA_022572885.1 of Pseudomonadota bacterium. Taxonomy (NCBI): domain Bacteria; kingdom Pseudomonadati; phylum Pseudomonadota; species Pseudomonadota bacterium. The sequence continues at coordinate 76,165 of JACZVC010000010.1, forward strand.
CCGCCGTTTTTGCTGCCAATGCCCTGCTTGATGAACCGCTGCCGACCGAGGATCTATTGCCATTTGCCCTGGCGGGGGAGGCTGCCGCCACGGGTGCGGCACCGATCGATAATGTCGCGCCACAGTTGCTGGGTGGCTTGCGTCTCGCGCACCCGGATGGTGGAACGCCGATCGCATTACCCGTTCCGCAGGATCTTCGATGTATTCTGGTTCATCCGGATTACAGCATCGAGACCCGCCAATCCAGGGCCAAATTGCGTGAAAATATTCCGCTGAGCCTGGTTACCCAACAAGCGGGTTTGCTGGCGGCGTTCGTTTCTGCGTGTCACCTGGGCGATATCGACTTGTTGTCGCGGTGTTTGCGTGATGTACTCATCGAACCACAGCGCTCACTGTGCATCCCCGGTTTTGCCGATGCACAGGAGGCGGCGATGAAAAATTCGGCGTTGGGGTGTTCGTTGTCGGGGAGCGGGCCGTCCATTTTTGCCTGGTGCAGGCACTCCGATGCGAAGACCATAACGGCGGCGATACGCTCGGCGTTTGAACGATCCGGGCTGGCATCGAGCGCTTACATATCGGCTATCGATGCCCCGGGCGTCAGGCTATTGGAAAACGATAATTATCTTTAGTATCAATAAGTAAAAGAATAATATTAATGGAATTAATAATACCTGGCTATAGTCTGGCGGGGGCATTGGCCGCCATTGCCATACTCGCAATAATCGGCATTGCCTTGCGGAAACGGCGCAAAGACCCCTGGTATCGATTCGACAGGATTCTGCGACGCATCGCCAGGGAAGTGGATCGCAACCTGATGATTCCGGATGGCATGGGCGGTCAGATTCAGCTCGATTACCTGTTGTTGACCAGCAAGGGAATCCTGGTGCTGGATATGCGAAATGCGCCGGGTATCGTGTTCGGTGGCGATCGCATGGATGAGTGGGCGGTGCTGGGACCGGCTGGGCGTTATGGCATGAAAAACCCGCAAGAAGCTCTTTTCGACCGGTTGGCGGCCGTGCGCGCGCTCGCCGAAGGCGTGCCAATTTCGGGTTTTGTCGTGTTCGCCGACAGCAGCGAATTTATCAAGGGAACCCCCAGCAATGTGTTGACGGTCAGCCAGCTGGAAGAAAAATTTGCACTGTGTTCAACAAATGCGGATGACAAGTTGCACGATGCGTTCCTGCCCTATTGGCGAAAGATTCATTCGGCCCTGCGAGCAGCCAAGTCCCCGCCGGCTGCCTAATCGCCCGACCCGTGCCGGTATTGATCGGCCAGGATCATGCTGACACAGGAAGTGAGGCGCTTGCCGGTCTCGATGTGCAGAAATTCGTTGGGTCCGTGCGCGTTTGAATGCGGCCCCAGCAGGCCGGTAACCAGAAACTGAACGCCACTGAATTCCTTTCCGAGCATGCTCATGAACGGAATGGTTCCGCCGGTACCCATGTACATTGAGTCGGCATTGAAAAATTCTTTCGATGCCGTTTGCATCGAATTTTCCAGCCATTTGGCAACTTCCGGCGCGTTCCAGCCGCTTTCCGCCGAGTCGATCGAGAAACTGACCGCTGCACCGTAGGGTGGATCGGTTTCGAGAATTCGGGTCAGCGCATCGCCCGCGACTTTCGCATCCACCGTCGGCGGCAAACGAAACGAAACCTTGATGGTGGTTCCCTGGCGCAGGACGTTGCCGGCATCCGCAACCGAGGGGATGCGATCCATGCCGGTCACGCTGAGCGTTGGCCGCCAGGTGTTATTGAGCATCAGCTCCACGAGGTCCTTGGCAATCGGCCGCGTGTTGCCGAAAAAAGGAAGTTTCCGGTGAACCATATCTCCGAGTACGCCGGTTGCCTGTTTGGCCTGGCTGATTCGTTGTTCCGGGATATCGGCATGCAATTCATCGACCAGGATCTGGCCGGTTTTGCTGTCTTCGACCCGGTCAAGCAAGCTGCGAAGCACCCGGAAACTCGATGCGCAAATTCCGCTCGAGGCGCCTGAGTGGACGCTTTCGGTCAGTACGTCGACCGTCAGCGTGGCAATCAGGTTGCCGCGCAACGAAGTCGTACACCATAGCTGATCGTAATTGCCACACTCTGCATCAAGGCAGACAACCAGGCTGGGGCGACCCAGTTTGGGCCGCAACACATCGATATAATAGGGTAGATCGAAACTTCCGCTCTCTTCGCAGCCTTCGATGATGACCTTGCATTGGGCGTGTGGAATTCCCTGTTCCTGCAGGGCGCGAATCGCGGTTAGCGATCCAAACACGGCGTAGCCATCGTCAGCTCCGCCGCGGCCGTACAACTTGCCATCCCGGATTACCGGTTTCCACGGCCCCAGGCCGTCTTTCCAGCCGGTCGTCTCCGGCTGCTTGTCGAGGTGGCCGTATAACAGGACCACGTCATCGGAATCTCCCGGAATATCGCAAAAAATCAGCGGGGTACGGCCTGGCAGCCTGAGCACTTCAACTTCCATCCCCTTGATCGGCTGCGCGCGCACCCATTTTTCCATTAGCGCTACGGCATCTTCCATGTAGCCATGTTTCTCCCAGTCGGCATCGAACGCTGGCGACTTGTTGGGGATTTTTATGTATTCGCAAAGTTCGGGGATGATGGAGTCGTCCCACATGGCGTTGACAAACTGGCTGATTTTTTTTGTATCCATGGAATATTTGTCCTTAGTCAGTAATGGCGATACTTTAACCCAGCGAGGCCGCAATGCGTACCCAATCGGTGTTCAGGGCAGTGCGAAAAACCCCTTGCTGGTCCGGGCCGTTGCTGCAGCCAGTTCCGGCGCCTCAATCTCGCGCGCCTTGGCGATACTTTGCACGATGTGCGGCAGATGCATGGGCTCGTTTCTGCGGTTGCCTGGTTTGGGGTCGAGGTCCCTGGGCAGAAGATAGGGCGAGTCGGTTTCCACCATCAACCGGTTCAGCGGGATATTGGCGACCAGGTCCTTCAGGTGACCCCCGCGTCGCTCGTCGCAGATCCAGCCGGTGATGCCGATATACAAGTCCAGCTCCAGGCAGGCACCGAGCTCATCGCCGTTGCCGGTAAAACAGTGCGCCACCGCCCTGGGAATGCGGGGCAGGAATTCCTGCAGAATTGCAACAAAATCGTCGTGCGCATCGCGCTGGTGCAAAAAGACCGGCATCCGGTTCTCGGCCGCCAACTCCAGTTGCATGGCGAAGACCCGGCGCTGATCCTCCTTTGGCGAGAAGTTACGATAATAATCGAGGCCGCATTCACCGGCCGCGACCACGTTTTTCTTCCGCAACAAACCGGCCAGCGCTTCACGATCACTGGCTTGCGTTTCAGCGGCGTGATGAGGATGAATGCCGGCGGTTGAGAACAGGACACCAGGATAACCCGCCGCCAATTCCTCGGCCTGACGGCTGCAGGCCACCGAGCTTCCGGTTACGATCATCCGGCCCACGCCGGCCTCGCGAGCCCTGCCGATGACCTGGTCGCGATCCGGGTCAAAACTCTTGTGAGTTAAATTGGCGCCAATGTCTATTAGTTGCATACGCGTGGGCAAAAGTCTTGTACCATTTGTCTCAGGGACGGGCATTGTATCCCAGCGAAGCCATGGGAACCGACCCGCAACAGAAAATCCGAGGGCAGGACTATGAGCGATCACGAAAAGAGCGAACTGGAACAGCATCTCACAGCGCGCAATACCTGGGTGCGGCTGGTTTACATGTTGTTGTTTGGCTTTATCTTCTGGCTTGGCAGCATCGTCCTGACGGTGGTCGTCGTCTTGCAATTCCTGCACATGCTGATTGCCGGCAAAGCTAACGATAATCTGCTGCAGTTCGGCCGGCAACTGGGTATTTATTATCGGCAGGTAATCGATTTCCTGTGCTATGCCGACGAATACCAACCGTTTCCGTTTGGCGCCTGGCCCGCGGCTGAAAGCGGTCGTAACAAAGCCACTGTGAAACCGTCCGCGAAGAAAAAAACGGCAAAGAAAAAAGCTGGGAAGTAACCCCGCCAACGGACCAGGAGCCGCCTGCCAGTCCTCTTGCCGGTGTCTGATCGCTTTTCAATGCAGGCAGCGCTACTTTTGACTTGAATTTCTTTGAATAATTTCGGCGCGGTCGTCGAATGCTATTTCTCCTTTCTCTCTGGCCATATCATGGCCTCTGAGATCGGAGCATTCCACTTATAGCCTTGTCTCAACAACCGGGACCACTTCTGCCTTCACCGGACGCGCTAGCTTGTATTTAGACATTGCCTTTTGATCAATTGCTCACGAAAGACGTGCGCGCATATCAGGATACTTATTGGAACTGTGATGATGAGTCCCAGACCCAATAGTGCTGCGCCGAGCATGTTGAAAAGCAGCAGGGAGAGGCACATGAGCATCAGATGCCCGCGCCTCCCTTGAGTCACTTGATTACTGAGTCCCAACGCTGCCTTGGGTCCGGACTGTCCTTGGGTGACGAAGAATAATGCTGGACCGAGGCGAGCCATACAGTAAAGCCCAGGAGCCACCAGGAGCGCCGTGCCAATCAATATTGCCGGGAGCAGTAACATCTTGACGGCTAAGAACCTTAGTGCCACGCGGTGATCGAGTAATTTGCTGCGCCAAGATTGAGGTGCTGTCTCGAAAGTGTCGAATGCACTTCGAAGGATTGCCACCTCCCAGTAAGCTGTTCCCCAAAAGTAACCCAGATGGAGCACTAGCCAGATCGGACGACCGGGTGCACTGCCGCTGCTCACGACCAAGAATTCAACGATCAACCAAACGCTCGCCCATCCTAGCAAGAGCGCCAGAATCTGCGGAGCCTGAGACTTATAGCGGGAGACCGCCCAATGGAAGGCGGCCGCAAGGCTTAACTCCGCCGGTTCCTTGCCGAAAGCAGACATAGCCCAAGTATAGGTCAAGAAAAAGCCCCGCAAGAAAACGGGGCTGGAAGGTTATGTGGTGAAGGCCGTCCCTGGCCCTGAGAGTCCGTTTATTTACTTGCTACGGCAGCATCCCGCTTTTCGGTGCAAATTCCAGTTGCAGCTTCCATTGGTTGGCCTAACAGCCTGACGAGATTTTCACCGATGCAATTAATTATCCCGGATAAATCTACTTCTTCAGCTCCCTCGAGTCTGCTCAGAATCACGCCCACTGCGTGGGCTTCATAGATACAATGCAGCATTTCCTCTGCATCTTCATGGGAAACGGGAGTCGATACCATTTTGTAAGTCATGATGCACCTCCATTCAATTGGGCGCTGTCCGGTTTCGCTTGCTGCCTTCTACGGGCTTCTAGGGCTCCCAGGCGATCCGCAAGCAAACTCCTTGCTTCTTCGGCTTCCCCAACCCAGAGCAAAATGGTGTCTCCAGCGATCCAGACTGTTTCCTCGTCGGGGGGTGATTCCGCGGTGTTTGTAATATCCAGTAAATCGCCGAGCATGTGGAGTCGCATCAAAATTTTGCGTAGGTTATCTGAGGCGTCATCCGCATCGGCTCTTTTCCAGTACTCGCCGCTGATTATTTCTTTGAGCGCGTGCCGTTTTTCTTCGCCGCTTGTTGCACGGTAAAGAGCGCATTCGGCCGCGATCGGTTCAATCTTATGCGCTTTCTTGAATAACCTTGCGACCTCCTGACTGATTCCCTCTGTATGGTTATTGTCAGTCATGATGCACCCCCATCTTTGTCCAGGTCGTTAAGAAGTTCTGCTGCGTCGAGTAAGTTGTCTCTGATCAACTGCGATTTGTACATCAATACATCGATGGTTTCGACAGCGGTTGGATCTTTGGTCGACAGGCACCCAATCTCGTCGAAAATATCTTGTGCCAATATCGCAGACGATGCGACATGAGGAAGCACATAGCACATGATAG
>JACZVC010000011.1 GCA_022572885.1 Pseudomonadota bacterium
GCCAGCGGGAAGCCCACGATCACCAGGAAGGTGAACACCTGCATGATCCATTCTGGAGCCTTGAATGTGGGAAGGACGACGGAGGCCACTTCCACCAACAGCCAGCCAACGATGGCATAGGCCACCGCGACCTTAACGACGTTGCGTCGTCTTAACTCCGTCCAGACTGAGGCCATGCCTCCCCCCGCGTACGAGAGCAAGAGATAAGTCGGATTCTACCTAGATTGGGGCCCTCGAAGGCCCAAATTGGATGAAATCTCACCAAATTGTGGTCGAAGTCGGTCCACTAGAGGGAAATTTTGAATGTCCGCTTTGGGTCGTAAAGCGACCTTTTACCAGGATTAGAAATCTTCAGGCTTTAATGTCCGCTTTCGGCCAGAAGCGGACAATACGATTTAGTGCGCATAGGCAGCAAGTGCAGCACATTTTTGGGCGATTCTTGATCAAATCAAAAACCGCCGTACGAGCAAGGACCAAACAGCTATAGAAACTAAAAAGTACCACGCTATCCAGCGATGAAGACTTGGCCTATTGACGAAAACCGCGAGCAACGCGAGAGCGATCCAGTGCAACACGAAAGGCAAATAGAACCATGGCGAAAATACATCGCCCCGCGCAGCCGTTTGCAAAATATCCATCGAGGCAATACCAACGAAGGCCCACAGGAACCAATTTCGCCGATACTCGAATTGACGATCGATACCCGCCGGTTGCGGCGGGTACAGAGTAATAGCTGCGAGATAGTGTGAAACAGACCAAAGGATGATCACAAGAAATAGATCAAAACTCCATACCTCCTGACTTTGCCAAGAAAACCCAGTCCACCAATTAAGGACCATCACAAAAAACAAAAAGGCGGTTAATACGAGGCGAGTTTCGTCAAATTTCCCGTGATATACAGAGCGGATTAAGCCCGCAAGTATATGAGTCAGGCTGATGCCAAAGATTATTGAGACGAAGACTGCAAGATATTCAAATTCATTCATTGGCCGAAGTCTCGTCTGATCTTAAATTATCTTACAAAAGTGCTGCATATCATGCCGTGCAGTATATAGGCCGAACGTCCGCTTTGGGTCGTTAGCGACCCTTCGTGGCAATATTAGCTGAATGTCCGCTTCCGGGGGTAAAGCGGACGTTCGATTTGAGCAAGAGCCGATTTTTGACAGTCCGCTTTCGGCCACAAGCGGTCGTTCAATTCGCTGGCAATTTGATACAGTGACGGGTGGCACACGGCCAAAATGAGACGTAAATCAGATTGTTGAAATATGGCGCCAGTCTCCGATGCAGCGTCGCGAGCAATGACTTCATCTATCTCCGCCCTAAACTATGCTGGATTTTATAATTGTCCGGACAGCCATCGATACACGTTAACGGTGAACTGGGGGTTGTAAACGCCGAGAACGGCCTCTTTCTCACTTTCCAGGTAAGGAGGGGCAAGTTGCGAAGGTGGTATATTCAGGAAATTGTCACCCAGCACGGCCAGGCGCCCCTTTCCGACTTTCATGACACCGCCCTGCGACCATCCCGAAACGGATCGGCGAGGAGTCGTGGAATCAAACATCCAAGATACAGATGGCTCAAGGGATATAGCGTCTGATCCAAAAGTCATAAGCGATACGGCACGTTCCGGCAATCGAAAGGCAGACCCATGATCTGTTGCAACAAACTCAATGCGTTCATGGGGTTGCCGGCCCGTCAGAATTGGATGCTCACTCAATGATCCGTTATCTTTGCTAAACACGAACCAACCGGCAATCGAAATAATTTCCTTTGAATAACCATTTAAGAGACGTTCATCGAATACGAATCCGTTGTTGGTCTCTACATTAAATGCTTTTGCCAAGTCCTCATACGAACCACCAAACGGCATGTGTTCGATGATCATCAGCAGCGAGCCGCCGTCGTGGACCCAGTCATAGATTATGCCGATTTCTTCAGGAGTGAACGCAGATGGTGTCGGTAGAGTCCAGTTGTCCTGATTCTGATTCTCTGGTGCAAGAGCGTTGTCAGTATGAAGTACGCTCACGCCTTGAAGGGCTTCTCGAGTTATTTCTCCCATATATTGTCTAAGCTCAAATCCCTCCCTAGCGAGAAACTGTTCCATCTCTGCATTAGAAGAATCCCTATCGTCACCAAAATTATTGTGGCCTTCGGCAAAAACAATGATCGGACGTACAGTGTCATCGACCAATGGATCAGATAAATCCGAGTACGTGGGGACAACATATCCCTGACACGAATTTAGAAGGAGAATTACGGCAATTGTGAGGTATGCGCGCATGCAGAAAATTCCTTACACTAATAACCCCCTAGGCGTTAAATTATTCGCTGGATACAACAATTTCGCCTCTAAATAGAAGTAGTTGACTATGTCCGCTTTGGGTCATAAGCGACCAATTGACGCGTCGCACAATACATCTCCATTCACAAAAAAATGGAGACAGTGATGCACCTACCCGAAAATAACACGAATCGCAGGATTCCCTGGAATAAAGGCAAATTGGTCGGCCAGAAGCCACCGTTAAAGCTCCGAGAAATCTGGGCTATAAGGATCCGGCTTCAACTTGCCTGCCGGACTCGCGATCTGGCTCTTTTTAACCTGGCAATAGACAGCAAGCTCCGAGCCTGCGATTTGGTCCGTTTACGAGTCAGGGACATTGCGCACGGCGATCAAGTGGCCCGAAGGGCGATGGTCATGCAACGGAAGACTCAGCGACCGGTTCAATTTGAGATCACCGAGCAGACTCGCCAGGCAATTCGCACATGGATTGACGAGGCAAACTTAGGAACAGCTCAGTACTTGTTTCCTAGCTGTATCAACGGCGCGGATCATATTTCGACGAGGCAATATGCTCGACGCCTTCGGTCTTGGATTGGCGACATTGGGCTCAACCCGATGGACTACGGCACTCACACAATGCGAAGAACAAAAGCGACATTGATTTATCGAAGGACCAAGAATTTGAGGGCCGTTCAGCTGCTACTTGGGCACAGCAAGCTAGAGAGCACAGTCAGGTACCTCGGAATCGAGGTCGAAGATGCGCTCGAAATCGCTGAACGCACAGACGCCTAGTTTACTAGCCGGGAGCGGCCTTCAAATGGTCGCTTTCTGGCCACAAGCGGACGTTTGACTCATACTCTATTCGTGTTCCGGTTCCGGTTCGGCTTCCGGCTCCGATGCTGGCAGCGCCAGGTTGCTGACCCAGTTGTCGACTTGATCCTGACCCATTTCCGCAAGCAATACCGCCAGCATCTCATCAGACAATCCTTGCGGAAATCGGGCGACCAGGCGCAACCGGTTCACTTGCTCCTCATCCAGTTCCTTTCGCTTTGATCGTACTTTCACTCGGTACATCTGTTCAGGCTCGGCAGTTTTCACCATCGACACCGGTATCAACACCACTCGACTTTTAGCGTTCGGAGAATCCGGGTTATCAATGACATTCAAAAGTATGCGATCTGCACGGACCGCCAGAAGCTCTCCCGAGATCGTGTTTCCACCAATCACCTTGCCTTTGAGCCTTAGCTCAATATGCACACCCTGCGGTCCCTGAGCTGGCTTGAAATCCTCAATTTGGACGCCAACGCTACATCCCGCAACGAACAGCATCAGCAGGAATAGTAATGAGTGTACCGTCCTCATCGAACGTTTATCCTTGTCGACTCGAATCGCTCGCGAAATTCCTCACGTTGTGGCTCCCAAAGTTGCAAGGCGGCTAGCAGGGCGGCCTGCAGCGAGACATCATTCGGTACGAAAGCAGAGGCACTTGTTTTCTCCAGCCATTCCTTACGCATCCATTCAATATAATAGCCTTCGGCGGCCAAAAAATACGTTCGTTTGAAGTCTTCTGGGGCGTCGCCGACCTCGAACCGCAAACGGATATATTCGCCCGGTTTAGTAATGACATATGCGGCGTCCGCCGCATGCAGGTTCTTTCTTGCCTGTTTGAGCTCATCTCCCGCTGCGCTGGTTACTTGGGTGACCGGGATTTTTTTGGCTTTGGCGTGGCGTACCACCGTCGCGAGCGCGAGGTGATCGATGCGCCAATTATCGGCGACGAAAGAGAGGCGTAACTGCAACTTTTCACCTTTTACGGCCGGCAACGGTATTGCCAGTTCAGTCCAGGCAATGGGTCCGGTATCGCCAATCGTAGCCACTTGCCTGTATCGGCCTTTATCCCAAATCGAGACGCGCATGCCCATTGTTTTTCGGTACCAGCGCGCCAACTTATACTTCGGGCCCAATCGATCCAGGTCATCGCTCATCCAATCGAGTGCTCTGAAGCCTTGGCCCTTTAACATGACGTCGTAGAACAACACGGTATTCAGAAGACTGTTTTTTAGGCGAAGAACGAGCGCCGCCTTGCTACCGGCAGTTGGAATTTCGAACTCCAGATCGATATAGTCCTCCATATCGTCAGTGGATACGTTCTGCAGACGCACCTCATCGGTACGCCACGCTTTTCCGTCAGCGGCGCCCACAATTCCATCGATATGACGACCGCTGCGATCGATAACCAGATCCGGGGCCCTGAGCGAGCCGACGATGATCGGGCGGCCTTTGGGGTCCGGAAAGACCGATTCGGCATCCGAATGAACAACTTCTATTAACTCGATGTGATTTATGTAATGTGTTTCCAGCGCCTCGTTGCGTACCTCTAACTCAACCGAATCTCGCGTGCCAGAATCAATGCCCAGTCGGTCAATGTCTCTTGCCTCGAAGCCCGGCGCGATGCTGTAGGAGAATAATTCCGCTTCGAGTAGTGGTTCCGCGCCCTCGAGTGAATAGATAGTGGGGCAGGAGCCGAAAATAGCCACTGCGAGAGCAGTACCGGCGGCAACGGCGACGACAGTTGTCACGGAGCTGTAAATGATGGTTGCCCCGGTATTCACTGGTGTCTGGTAGCTTTCCATTGCCGCGACTTCGTCGAAATCAACTTCGGTCACCCGTTCACCGTGATCGAGAGTGATGTCGTACTTGAATCCCTGACCTTTGACGATGCCATCTTCGATGGTAACGCCGTTTGGGAATACGACAGTGGAACCATCTACAAGATGCGCCTTGACAGGTGATTCAACGGTTATAGGGGACTCGGTTTCCTCATATTCGACGGCCGTAATCTTAAGATTGGTGACGACGCAGGACACCAGAAATAGACAAGCCAGCGAAAGGAATAGGCGCATAAATTTCCCCAATCGAATAGGTGGCGCTCGGCCGTCGATTTTTGTAGTCATTTTCAGTCTCCCGCGCAGCGTTTCTTATCGGTTTCTGGCTACTTCGGGAGGTCTTCCATGGCGTCTCAACGGAAGCGACGATCTGTGGCTTTGCGTCCCTGACTTTTGGGGGTTTGGCTATATAGTTGCAGTTACTAAGTATAGCAGAAGGTTATCGGATTGCCGGATGGTTAACATGATCGGGACGTATCCGGGGCCCTAGTAATGTCTGCTTTCGGCCAAGAACGGACCTACGCGTTCAGCTTCGCCCGAATCTGATCAAGCGCCTGACGAAATATAGGGCGCCCTCTGGAAGTCGAGCGCCTTCGCCTAAACCTCAGCCCTTGTGGTAGGTAAGGATCGGTTCGAAGCCACCCATGATCATGCGCTTCCCGTCAAAGGGCATTTTGCCCATATCCTTCATCCGGGGGTCGTCCCACATGCCTTTATGCGCAACGGCACCCGTTTTCCGGTCGGGCCAGACGACCCAGGAAAAGACTATCTTTTCACCCGGCAAGGCCTTTACGGCCCGGCGGTAATCAGTCTGTTCGCCATCGGGGACCTCGAGTTCCCAATTCTCGAAAATCTCGAGTGCCCCGAAATCCTTGGCGACCTCGGCGAATATCTTTGTCGCCGCGACATAGGCATCCTTCTTTTCCTCGGGCACTGCCAGAATATATCCGTTGACATACATGGTCTTATCTCCCTCCAGGCTAGAGATTTATTCAACGGCCGTTCTGGATCATTTGCTGCCGTTCAACATTTTACAATACGAATGTCCGCTCTAGGTCGTAAACCGACCTTACACGGGACCATTAATTAGGCCGTAACGGGCGGCCAATCAGTCAAATCCCGTTTGGGCCCGATCAGGACCAAAATTTATCCCTCTTACAGCCCAATGATAGCAACGGTTGCAAGACCGGATGCTCACGATTTGGCCGGCGAACACGTTGCTGAGGTTGATTTTGCGTCTGCCGAAGCAGATTCGTCCGCAGCGGGTTACGCGGACGGATCGATGTAACGAGTGAACGGGTTAGTCTGAGTTCACAGCCACGAGAATCGATTGCGGTCTGTAGCCGTGGATTACATAGCCGTTGATCTTCAGCAAGGGGACGCCCCTTCCACCAAGGCGCCTGTGTTCCTCCGCGTGCTTTTCTGATTTTTCGATATCGTACTCCACATACGAAATATTGTTCGCTTGGAAAAGTTCGCGAGTTTTCTGGCAGTAGCCACACCACTCGGTGGCATAAAGAATGACTTCGCTCTCGACTGACGAATAGGTGGGCGGCCCGAAAACGAAATGGTCAATGCGATCCCAATTTTGGTAGGCCCCCACCAACAATGCAAAAAAAACCAGTTTTTTGATAGCAGATTCCATTTGGTCAAGTACACCAAACGATCTCGCACATAAAGCCTGTACTTTTGTGGATTCGCTGGTCCTGCACACCTCCGTCCTACGTAGGTACGACAGTTTCGCTGTTTCCGGCCAACGATTCGGTGATTCAGATCACAAGATTGAGTTTGAGGCGCTGTGCCGCTCACGCCGGCACAACCGTTGGTATAGGAATTCGCATTGTTATGTGAGTTACATGTCTATAGTGCCAACCACCTTGGTAATTAACGGCTTCCCGTCTATTAACTTCATGGTTACTTTTTCAAACGTTCTGGTGTTAATATTCCGGCCTCGAACGGTCATTGACTCTCTAATAATTGCTGTGACTAACGCTTTATTGCCTTGCATATCGATTTTCAGGTTTGACCTCGTATATTCATAATTCGAAGCCGCAGCCCATCCTTCCTCCAGCATTACGATATATTCTTGCTTGGAGGGTCTGATAACCTGGCTCTGCCCTTGAAAATTAATGGTGATAACTATTTTTACGTCGTCACTTAATGCATCTGAAAATACATTCGCATCCATATTTTCAGTAGCATCGTCAAGTTCAGAAATTACGCTCCTGACAAGCTCTTCTGTCAGGCTATCGTAAGAGGATGAGCAGGAAATTACTGTGGCAAAAGAAATAAAAACCAGGAAACTTACTCTCACTAAATTATTCATAGTTCACTCCAGTAAATACTCCCGCGGTTAAGTATAACGGAACTGGTGCGGGTGCCGAGTTATTGGTTTATCGGGTATTGACAAGTTAAATGGTGATAAAGCGTAATTGTTGGATGAAAAGATCCACCACGATGTACAAACGCCACCGATTCCCACCAGAAATTATTCAATATGCTGTATGGATTTATCATCGCTTTAGCCTGAGCCATCGGGATATTGAAGATTTGCTGGCTGAACGTGGAATCACCGTTAGCTATGAATCAATTCGTCTATGGTGCAACAAGTTCGGATTGAAATATGTGCGTCGTTTGAGGAAAAAGCACCAGGGATACGGAGATACATTTTTCATTGATGAAGTGTTCATGAAGATCGATGGTAGGCAGTATTATTTATGGCGCGCTGTAGATCAGGATGGAGAAATCGTCGACATATTTCTACAGCGTCGACGCGACGGCAAGGCGGCAAAGCGCTTTTTCAAACGGCTGCTTAAAAATAACCGCGGTGAACCGAGGAAGATAGTGACGGACAAGTTGAGAAGTTATGGGGTCGCACACCGAGAACTCATCCCAGACACTATTCATGATACAACCCAGTATGCCAATAACAGGGCAGAACTTTCACATCAACCGACGCGGGTGCGGGAGCGGGGCATGCGCCGCTTTAAATCGACGCAGCAGGCCCAGCGCTTCTTGACCGTTCATGCGGCTGTTTACAATTTATTCAATCTTGGCCGTCACCTTGTTTCGGCCAAGAACTATCGATTTTTCCGATTGCGTGCTGTTGCGTCTTGGAATTACGCTGCAGCGTGATAGGCGATAGCTGCCCAAATTTGCTTAGGCTGAGTATTTAACTTGTCAATACCAGAAATTGCCCATCCAGCTACCGTTTCAGGATACAATGACGCGTTCAGCCGCTCCATTGAGACTTCGGCATTTTGTGCCCCGATCCTCTCTTACGCGGTTTTAAACCATAAGGAGATATCGTGGGTAGGAAACTTTATGTTGGCAATTTGCCTTACTCGGCGACTGAGCAGGATCTTTTGGATAAATTTGCGGCAAGTGGAACCGTGGAGTCCGCCAAGCTGATTACCGATCGGGATACGGGTCGGAGCAAGGGCTTTGGTTTTGTCGAAATGGCGAGTGACGCCGAAGCTCAGGCGGCAATCGATGCTCTAAACGGCACCGACTACGATGGTCGGCCAATGACGGTTAATGAAGCCAGGCCTCAGCAAAAGAGATCCGGCGGCGGTGGTGGTTACGGCGGCGGAAATCGCTGGTAAGCCCTTTCCCCGACTGTCAAAGATCCACTGACATTTTGCGTTACCCGGCCTCGAGGCGGGTAGCCGTTCGATCTGCACGTGACTATCTGTGACCAAGGAATTTTCAGAAATGGGACAACCCTATGAGATTGTATCGGTACAGCGAGCCGAGCCTCCACCCGGCGTGGAAGGTGCTACCTGGTATCGCTATGTAATTACTCAAGGCAACAACACGATCAACGGTTGCCGGCAAGGGAGTCTCAAGGCGGTGACGATAGCGGTAGAGGAGATCGTCACCCAATTGAACGAACGAAGACTGGGCAAGCGCGGTCGCGTCAACCTGGTGCCGACGCCGAAGAAGAAAATCGAATAACAAGGCTCGATCACCCTGTCCAGACCGAGTCTTGTAGGTCTGCCATTCCAAAACGGACATAGTGATTGCTCAAAAGAATTATCGTTTCTTATTGCGCCCCCATCGACACCACCGCCGCTAACGCAAGAACAGCGATCGCGATCACGGCGCCGGCAATCACAACGGGCGTGACCAGGATGGATTTGCCGACATCGATCTTCGTCACTTCGATCGAGTGTACTTCGTCCCAGTAGATCGTCTCGCCAAGCCCGGCTGCGTCGGTACCGATGAAGTACTCGTCCTTGTTCTCGACGACCTCCAGTTCATAGCGGTCGCCGGTCACCAGGATTACCGTCACTTTGTCGCCTTTTGCGATGGCTGTTTCACCCACCTTGGCGGCAGCCGTTTCGACGCCACTGGTCGTGGTGCAGGCGATGTTCAGCAACATGCACAAGCAGGCCAGTGTGGATGCAATCGTGCTTGTTTTCGGGGTCATTGCTCCCTCCCGCCGAGCTTTTTCTTGCTTGGTTTCGACGCATAAGCATCGCCCCGCAGGCCGCGGAAATCAAATTGTCCTGGATCCACGGACAAAAGTGGTCGTTGAAATTGAGAATCTTGCAATCCCGCAAACCCTTGACTATGCTTTCTAACAAAGAAAGACAAGGTGGATTCGACGAATGTCGGTGATGAAAGGCGGAGGTCTTCGCTTCTACGGGGTACCGTATTTACCCAAGGTACTTGGCGGATGAATTTCAAGAGGGCATGACGTATATGAAAACGGGCGTTGTGATATTTCTTTTTCTGCTTATCACTGGTTGCGTTTCTTCACGGGATTTTTACGTTTCAGAAGGCCAGCTAGCGCACAGCATCGATTGTTCGGGCGTTAGTTTCGATTGGGGTCTGTGTTATGTGGAAGCAGGCGAAATATGTCGCGAAAAAGGCTACGAGGTTCTGGAGACAAGTGGCGACACGAGCGGAGCCGCGCAAGAAAACCAACCGGGGCTCCATAAAGGCATTGTTACAAACCGCAAAATGATAATTCAGTGTAAGAGCTGATTCCTGGCTCCGCATGGCCAAAAAGCGATCGTGGTCAAGCAGCAGTAAAGGGATGGCGATATGAAAACGGGTGTTGTGTTATTACTTGTCGGGCTGATATCAGCGTGTGTGACTTCTCGTGAGGTTTATACATCCGAAGGCCACCTGGGGCACCGGATCGAATGTTCAGGTAACACACTTGGCTGGGATCAGTGTCTGGAAAAAGCAGATGAACTTTGTGGTGAAAAAAGATATGAAGTCCTGCACTCAAGTGACGACCAAACAAGAATATCGCTTGCTGCGAGTTACGTACGTATTCAGCACCGTAACATGATCATTGAGTGCGAAAGCTGATCCCCAACCTGGCAAGCACCAAGGCTGAACTGCTAGCGTCGGAATAATGAATGACGTAGGCTTGGCGGTGAACCAGGATCGGATTTAAGCACTGATGTCGCTGTATTCGGAACTCAAGCGCCGTAATGTCCTGCGGGTAGCGATTGGCTATCTCGCCGCTTCCTGGCTGCTCATCCAGATCGTCGAAACACTTTTCCCGGTATTCGGTTTGTCTGATGCGTCGATCAGACTGTCGGTCATCTTGCTGGCCATCGGCTTCCCGCTGATCCTGATCTTCTCCTGGCTGTATGAACTAACGCCCGAGGGTTTGAAGCTGGACAAAGACGTGGATCGGTCCAGCACCCTGGTACACCACACGGGTAAGAAACTGGATCGCGCGATTATCGTCGTGCTCGCGCTGGCCCTTGGCTACTTCGCCTTCGACAAGTTCGTACTCGATCCGGCGCGGGATACTGCAAGAGAAGAAGTGGTCGCCAAACAAGCACGCACGGACGCGCTGGTGGAATCCTATGGCGAGAAATCCATTGCCGTGCTGCCATTCGTCAACATGAGCGATGATGCCGGCAACGAGTATTTCGCCGATGGTATTTCGGAGGAGCTGTTAAACCTGCTGGCGCAGATTCCACAGCTGCGGGTAATCTCTCGCTCCTCGGCGTTTTCGTTCAAAGGCAAGGACATCGATATCCCCACGGTGGCCGAGCGATTGAATGTCGCGCATGTGCTGGAAGGATCGGTGCGCAAGTCCGGCAATAAAGTCCGCATCACGGTGCAGCTTATCGAGGCACGCTCGGACACGCACCTGTGGTCGGGAACTTATGACCGTGAACTGGACGACATCTTTGCGATCCAGGATGAAATTGCAGCCAATGTTGTCGAGCAACTCAAAATCACCTTGCTGGGCGATGCGCCCAAAACCAGGAAAACAGACCCCGAAGCGTATGCCCTGTTTCTGCAGGCCCAGCATCTCAATAACCAGTGGAATCATGACTTTGTTCCGCAGGCCGTGGCGATGCTGAAACGGGTACTGGAGCTAGACCCGGATTATATACCGGCATGGAATGCATTGAGCCGGTCATATCACCAGCTGGGCGACCATGAGCTTTCCATTGCAGCCGCGGATATGGCGTTGTCCATCGATCCGGATGATGCTGTAGCGAACGCCTATCGCGGGTGGCGATACATGATGTTCGAAAAAAACCTGCTGGCTGCAGGCCGGCTTTTAGCACACGCGATCGCGACTGATCTCAGGAACGAGAACGTTCTCCGTACTGCGATAGTCTTTGCCTCAATCATCGGTCGGCAGAAGGAAGCTATTGAACTGGGTGAGTATGCGGTCGCTCTAAACCCCCTGTGCATGCCTTGTTTTTATAACCTGTCTAAAGCCTACCGCAGGGCCGGGCGTTTTGCCGAAGCCGAAGACAGGGCCCGTACTGCAATGCTCCTGGGTCTGTCCATGGACTACAGCATTGCGAAAACGCTGCTCCTGAAAGGGGATGCGCGAGCGGCATTGGTATTGCTCGAGAAGCTAAGTCCTGGGTACCAAAAACTTCATGCCATGGCGCTGGCCTATTATGAATTAGGGCGGCAAACGGAGTTTGCGGCGGCGTTTACTGAGCTTCGTGAGCTTGAGAGTGATGATGCGGCCGAGCTAATAGCGAAGATTTATGCGTGGACCGGCGAACTCGATGAAGCGTTCAGGTGGCTGGACATAGTGTTAGAGAAAGAAGACCCTGTGTGGATCACAGATTACCTGAATCCGTTTTATCGCAATCTGCATACCGGCCCGCGCTGGAATATTTTCCTGGAGAAATTGGGACGATCCCCCGAACAACTGGCGGCGATCAAATTCGACGTGAATTGGCCGGATTGAGGCTGATGGTAAAGTTGGGAAAACGAAAACTGCCTACCCCGTTATATACCTCTCCAACTGATCGATCGTCACTTTCTGCTCGGCAATGATGGTCTTGACCAGGTCGCCCATCGAGATCAGGCCGAGCATCTGGTCGCCATCCATTACCGGTAAATGCCGGATTCGTTTTTCGGTCATTACCGCCAGGCATTCGTCGACGGTCTGATTAGGATCGGCATACACGACCTTGTCGCTCATGATGTCCTTGACCAACGTATCCTTTGACGATCTGTCCTTCAGTACAACCTGTCGCGCATAATCCCGCTCGGAAATGATGCCTACCGGTGATTCGTCTCGCAAAACCACGAGCGCGCCGATTCCCTTCTCGGCCATCAGGTGGATCGCGTCATAAACCGAATCATCGGGCCCAATCGACCAGACTTCATGACCCTTGCCGTGTAAAAGCTGGTTCACTGTATTCATTGGAACTTCCCTCTACCGTTGGTTTTTATATCCTGGGACGATCAGGACCGTTGTCAATCGTCGGCAATATGCCCGAGTATTTCAAGTCTAGTTCCTGACAGGGCGCTTCGCCTTGAGCTGCATCAATACTACTGCCTGTGGTAACTATTGCCCGTCGAAGACGAAAGACAGGGTCTATCCCAGGGCCTGTTTGAACCGCTGGCCAATGCCGCGGAGCCGTGCGACCGGCTCATTGGAAAACACGATCCGCAGATAACGCCTGCTTTTTTCCGTGCCCCAGTCGACCATCGGCGTCGCCGCAATTTTTCCGCGTTCGAGCAGTCGTTTCGATGCCGTGGCGCCGTCCATGCCGAGTTTACTGACATCGACCAGCAGCGACCAGCCGCCCTGCGGTGGAATCACGTCATAATCGCTGAGTTCATCAAGCAGCAAATCTCGTCGCCGCTGCCACTCGTCGACGCAGGCCTGGATGCCGTTGTCCAGATCCTGCATTGCGGCAGCCACTGCACCCATTGCGATGCCGGTCTGGCAAACCACGTTGGCAATACTGACTCGTGCGACATCGGCGATGATCTCCGCCGGCCCGACCACCCAGCCGACGCGCCAGCCGATCATGCGATACTCCTTGGAAGCCGAACCGACGGTGATGGTCTTGTCGCGCATGGCGGCGAAAGATGCCGGGTGCACGACAGCAAGATCGTTATAAAGAATGCGTTCCATTGCCGAGTCATTGATCAGCCAGCAGTTGGCTTGCCGGCAGAATTCGGTGACCGTCCGCCACTCCTCGGTGGAAAAAACCGCGCCGCTTGGCATCGATGGGCTCATCATCAACGCGGCCTTGACCGGTCCCGGATCAATCCTGGCCAACGCCTCGGCATCCAGCCGCCAGCCATCTGCAGAGGGGAGCAGCGGCACAAAGCGCGGTACGCCGCCGGCCAGCCGCACGCGGTTGATCAATCCGACATAGATCGGGTCGGTCATCAGGACTTCGTCGCCTGGTTCGAGCGTGGCGAGCAAAACGTTCAGGATGCCAGCACAGCCACCGGCACTGATAACGCACTCAGTCTTCCAGTCGTATTCCAGTCCCGATGATTTGCCAACCAGATCCGCGGCCGCCCGGCGTAGCGCATCCATCCCTAAAAAGGGCAAATAGCTGTTGGCGTCGTCATCGTCGATCGCCTGTTTGGTGAAATCGAGTGCCGCCTGCGGGGGCCGCAGGTCCGTATCCAGGTTTTCCAGCCGCAATACCTCCGGATCATCGAGGCTGTCGGCCAGGTCGGCCATCTGTTCGACACCGATTCTCGTTATGTGTTTGAGGCGTGAGACCGGCACGATACTTACCCCCGATTGGAAACAGCATGTTATCAGAAACGCTAACGCGGTTACGGTCGTCTTGACTTGCGGCGCCGATGAAACACCCAGCCATAGATCGCGACATTGAGCAGGATTACCACGCCCGCCAATCCCAGTTGCAGGTCGCGGGTCAGGCCGTCCGGGTAAATGACCGGGTAAAGATAATGCTCGATGAAGCTCTCGCTATAGCCGGCATCGCCGGCGGCGCGCCGGAGCCAGACTTCGATCGTCGTTAACGGGCAAAGACGGCCGGTTATTTCGATAAAGGCGCCCCAGGCGGCGGCGGGGATGTGGATCGCCGGCGCCCAGCGGAATCGCAACGCGAACAGGCCGCCGAACAGCACGAACACGATAAACAGGAAGTGGAAAACCAGGAAGAAGTCAGCGACGATACGGTAGTACATTGATCCATCCGCGGCCAAGGAAGTCAGGGGCGGCCCAACGGGTTTCACCGACCAGTATACATTTTGGCCGTGTTTTACTTGCGATTTCTGGCCAAGTGGATAGAGTTTCATCCTGGTCCGCGTCGGTTCCCTCGCGACGGTCAGCCGTGAACCCCGCCAGGCCCGGAAGGGAGCAACGGTAGCGGTGCTACCGGGTGCCGGGGTGTGGCTGGCGCGGACCGCTTTGTTAATTATTGATATTGCCACGAAGAGTTGCTTAAAAAACAATGGCTTACCTAGTATTGGCTCGCAAATGGCGGCCCCGGAAATTTTCCGAGCTGGTCGGTCAGGACCATGTGGTACGGGCCTTGATCAATGCGCTGGATCGCGATCAGTTGCATCACGCCTATTTGTTTACCGGTACCCGCGGCGTGGGCAAGACCACGATCGCGAGAATTTTCGCGAAGGCGCTGAATTGCGAGCAGGGCGTCAGTTCCACGCCGTGCGGCGAATGCACCTCCTGCCTGGAAATTGACGAGGGCCGCTTTATCGATCTGATCGAAGTGGACGCGGCCTCGAACAGAAAGGTGGAGGAAACCCGCGAGTTACTTGACAACGTCCAGTATTCGCCGGCACGGGGCCGCTACAAGGTTTACCTGATCGACGAAATCCACATGCTGTCGAAGCACTCTTTCAATGTCTTGCTGAAAACCCTGGAAGAGCCACCACCGCATGTGAAATTCCTGCTGGCGACTACCGAACCGCAAAAACTGCCGATCACTGTCATTTCCAGATGCCTGCAGTTCAATCTCAAGCGCCTGCCGGTGGCTTTAATCGAGGAACGGCTGAAGCTGATCGCCAAAGAGGAACAGATTCAGGCGGAAGCAGGTGGTCTGCGGCTGTTGGCGGAAGCGGCCGATGGCAGCATGCGTGACGCTCTGAGCCTGATGGATCAGGTCATCGCTTTTGGCGACGACGGCATCACCGAGGCTGACGCCCGGCTTATGCTTGGCACGATTCCCCGGGAGCAGGTTCTCAAGTTGTTGTATTTGCTGGCCGGTAAGGATGGGCCCGGTCTGCTCGCGCACATTGGTCACATGGACGAGCTGGCGCCGGATTACAGCGATGTTCTGGATCAGTTGCTGGGGCTCTTGAAGACGCTGGCGCTGGCCCAGGTCGTTCCCGAAGCGGCCGCGGGCGCGGAGGGTATCGCCGAGCTGACCGGCCTGATCGCACCTGAAGACGTGCAGCTTTTCTATGATATTGGGGTCAAAGGCAGGGTCAGCGTCGCGCAATTGCCCGACCCGCGCACCGCTTTTGAGATGCTGATGGTCCGCATGCTGGTGTTTTCACCGGCTGCCGATACCGAGCCAGGTGATGGCCAGATCATGCCGGTCGGCGACAATTCGAGCATCGGCAGTACCGGCAAAGCGGCGGCAGGCCAGGAGTCTGCCGGGCCGGTAACAAGTGGTGAGCTGGCACACGAGGACTGGGCAGCGCTGGTCGGGAAATTGCCGATCAGTGGCGCGACCAAACAACTGGCTTCGAATTGCGAGCTGGAACGGCAGGAAGAGGGCGCTATCTGGCTGCGTCTCGCCCCCGAAGCCGCCAGTATGCTGACCGACCAGTTGAAGAAACGATTGCGCAAGGGCCTGGCCGATTATTTTGAACGCGATCTGCAGTTGCATATCGAAGCTGGCGAGACCCGGTCTGAAACACTGGCCGGCCGCAAGGGCCGGGAAGCGATCGAGAGACAGCGTGCCGCCGAACAGTCTATCGCCAGCGACCCGAACATCCAGGCGATGCAGGAAGCATTCGGTGCATCGGTCCAGGATGGTTCGGTCCAGCCCCTGGACTGAGCGGCCGTACTGATTAATCCGAGAGTGGAGTGAGTACATGAAAGCGCAGCTTGGACAGCTCATGCGGCAGGCGCAGCAAATGCAGGAAAACCTGGAAAAGGCACAGGACGAACTTGGCCAGCTCGAGGTGACCGGCGAGTCCGGCGGCGGCATGGTCAAGGTGACGATGAGCTGCAAGCACGACGTCAGGCGGGTGGATATAGATCCCGGTCTGCTGGATGACGACAAGGACATGCTGGAAGACCTGATCGCGGCCGCGGTAAACGATGCCTGCCGGAAAGTCGAAAAAACCACGCAGGAAAAAATGTCGGGGCTGGCCGGTGGCATGAGTTTGCCGCCCGGCATCGACCTGCCGTTCTGATCCGGTCCGTGTCGCAATGACCTACAGTCCCTTGTTGGCTCGCCTGATGGATGCACTGCGTTGCCTGCCGGGCGTCGGGCCGCGAACCGCCCAGCGGATGGCATTCCTGTTGCTGGAACGCGAGCGCGACAACGGTCGCGCGCTGGCCGCCGCGCTGGTTGAGGCGATGGACAAGATCGGCCACTGTCAACGCTGCCGCATGTTGACCGAGGCGGCCACTTGCTCGATTTGCGAATCGAATCAGCGGGATAAAAGCCTGCTCTGTGTCGTGGAGACGCCGGCGGATGTCGCGGCGATCGAACAATCCGCCGGCTACAGCGGTTTGTATTTTGTGCTGATGGGGCATCTTTCACCGCTGGATGGCATCGGCCCCGAAGAACTGGGCCTGAAACAACTGGAAGCCTTGCTCGCAGGGGGCGAGATCGAGGAAATCGTGCTGGCCACCAATCCCACCGTGGAGGGCGAGGCGACCGCGCATTTTGTCGCCGAACTCGCGGGACGACACCAGGTCAAGGCCAGCCGCATCGCCCACGGCGTACCGATGGGCGGTGAGTTGGAGTATGTGGATTCGAGTACAATTTCACACGCGATCAGCGGCCGCCAGGCGATGAATTGATATGAGAGAGGATTGTATTTTTTGCAAAATGGTCAGCGGTGAAATTCAGCCGGACATCGTTCATGAGACCGACAATGTGCTGGCGTTTCGCGATCTCAACCCGCAGGCGCCGACGCATGTGCTGCTTGTCCCCCGGCAGCACATCGCGACGCTGGACGAACTGCAGGAAGCGGACCAGGACCTGATTGGCGAGATTGTGGTGGCGGCGACGGAAGTGGCAAGAAAAGAGGGTATCGCTGAGCGCGGTTACCGGCTGGTTGTCAATCACCGGGCCGATGGCGGACAAACGGTCTTTCACATCCATTTCCACCTGCTCGGTGGTCGGGTGATGAACTGGCCGCCGGGCTGAAGCCCACCTATCCGCCCGGGTTTTCCATTAATCTCCGCATCAGGTGCAGCAGTTCACGATAACTGCGGTAACGCCTGGCGCTGATTTCGCCGCTGTCCACGGCAGTCCTGACGCCGCATTGGGGTTCTTTCAGGTGCAGACAATCGTTGAAGCGGCATTCCCGCATCGCCTGGTCAAACTCGGGGAATCCGATTTCGACCCGCTTGAGTTCCGTTGGCGGCGGCGCAAAGTCGCGCACGCCGGGCGAGTCGATGATTTCGCCGCCGTCTGGCAAGTGGTGCAGGATCGCCGTGCTGGTCGTGTGCTTGCCTTCGCCGGTGCCCTCGGACAGCGTTTGCGTGGCGACGGCAAGACCCGGGATCAGCGTATTGCTCAGCGCAGATTTGCCGACCCCCGACTGCCCGACCAGGATGCTGGTGTGACCGGTTAACGCCGTTGCCAGCGATTCCATCGACTCGCTCGTTTTCGCACTGACCGAAACGACCGGGTAACCGATGGTTCGGTATTCGCCGGCCAGATCGACGCCGCCCAGGTCGGACTTGTTGCAAACCACCAGGCTGTCGGCGCCCATCAGTCGGGCCGCGGCCAGGTAACGGTCGGCGAGAAACTCGTCGACTGGCGGAGTGGGCGCGATCACCACGACCAGTTGGCTGATATTGGCGGCCAGGATTTCGACACGGCCGCGGCTGTCGGGACGCCGCAGTTCGTTGCGGCGGGCAGCAATCGCGGTCACTACGCCGTTATGACTGTCGGGATACCACTCGACGTGGTCCCCGCAAACCGCTTTTAGCCGCCGCCCCTTGAGTTGGCAATTCAGCCGCTTTCGCTGGTCGTCCTCGATCAGGACTCGCCTGCCATAGCTTGCGACCACACGGCCCGGCCTGGATTCGGGGTGAGGTTTTCGCAGGCGGCGGCCGGCGTCAGGCATTGCCGGCCATATTTTGCAGCCGGGCCACGCGCACCGGGGCCGGTGGGTGGGAGTCGTAAAAAAGCGAATGCAGGCTGTCGGGGGTCAGTGTCGTCGCGTTATCGCGGTACAGTTTGACCAGCGCAACGGCTAGCAGCGAGGCGTCACTTTGCGCCACCGCATAGGCATCCGCCTCGAATTCGTGACGGCGGGACAACCAGCTGCCCAGCGGTGTAAAGACGAAAGTAAAGACCGGCAAGACGAAAATAAACAGCAACAAGGCTGCAGCAGCAGATGCCTGGGCAACGCCCAGCGCCGAATAAAACCATGGCTGCAAGGTAAGCCAGCCAAGCAATGCGAGACCAGCGAGACCGATGACCAGGCTGAGCAGCATGCGTTTGCGGACATGGTTCAGGCGAAAATGCCCCAGTTCATGGGCGAGCACCGCCTCGACCTCGGCTGGCTCGAGCCGATCGATCAGCGTGTCGAAGAACACGATGCGTTTGTTGTTGCCCAGACCGGTGAAGTAGGCATTGCCGTGACTGGAACGACGCGAGCCGTCCATGACGAATATGCCCTTGCTGCGAAACCCGCAGCGGATCATCAGTTGTTCGATGCGTTGTTTGAGCTGTTCGTCCGCCAGTGGCGTGAACTTATTGAAAATCGGCGCGATAAAGGTCGGGTAGGCCCAGGTCAGCAGCAGCGTGAAAGAAGTCCAGACGACCCACGCATACAGCCACCACTGCGAACCCGCCTGTTCCATCAGCCATAATATGGCCGCGATCAGCGGGCCGCCCAGCAGCAGCATCAGCAGCCAGCCCTTGACCAGGTCGCCAAGGAAGGTGCCAGGCGTGGTGCGGTTAAAGCCAAACCGGGCCTCTATGACAAAGGTCGAATAGGCGGACAACGGCAGGCCCAGCAGGCTGACGATAAAAAAGACGCTGACGCTGGCAGCCGTGCCCGAAACCACCGCGTTCAGGCCGAGACCGCCCCAGAAACCCAGCACCAGGCTCAGACCGCCGGCGAGGGTCCACCCCAGCAGCACCAGCGTATCGACGACGGTATCCAGCATCCCCAGGCGCACCCGGGCCGCTGAATAATCCGCAGCTTTCTGGTGGTCTTCAAGCCTAATGTTTTCGGCAAAAGGTTTCGGCACCTCGTCCCGGTGTTCGCGGACGCTGTCGATCTGCCGTTGCGCGAGATACAGCCGGAGAATCGTCACCAGTGCAAGGAAAAACAGGAACAAGCCGGTAAACCAGTGCATTTTTGTGTCAGCCCCTTTGATCAGCGCGGCACAGCTTAGCCTTTGCTAGAATTAGCCGCAAGCTATGGAACAAAGGCAAAAATATGGCTGTCGACCCACTGAATCTAATCTGGATAGACCTGGAGATGACCGGGTTGATGACAGACTCGGACCGGATCATCGAAATTGCGACCGTGGTTACCGACAAGGAATTGAACGTGATTGCGGAAGGACCGGTGTTCGCCATTCACCAGGATGACCAGCGGATGGATGGCATGGATGACTGGAACACCCGCCAGCACGGCAAGTCCGGTCTGACCCAGCGGGTGCGCGAAAGCATGGTCAGCGAAGCGAAGGCCGAGCAGGAGACCATCGCGTTCCTGCAACTACACGCGTTGGCGGGCAAGTCGCCGATGTGCGGCAACAGCATCTGCCAGGACCGGCGGTTTCTCGCGCGCAACATGCCGGAACTCGAAAAATTCTTTCATTACCGCAATCTGGATGTCAGCAGCCTGAAAGAGCTGGTGTTGCGCTGGGCGCCGAAAATCCTCGAGAGCGTGGAAAAAGAAGCCAGCCACCTGGCGCTGGCCGACATTTACGATTCGATCAACGAACTCAAACATTATCGGCAGCATTTCATCGCCAGTGATTTTCATGCGCTGGCCACGGATTGAATGAAACCCTACTCGGATTCGTGTGAACGCAACCGGCAGCCGATACTCGATGTGCTGGTTGCGGAATTTTCCGATATCACCAAAGTGCTGGAAATCGGCAGCGGCACCGGTCAGCATGCCGCTTTCTTTGCGCCGCGGTTGCGCCAACTGGTCTGGCAGACCAGCGATCTGGCCGAGAATCATGCGGACATCCGGTGCTGGATCGAAGACGTCGAGGAAATCACCCTGCCGACGCCGCTCGAACTCGATGTGTCGAGCGAACGCTGGCCGGACACGGGCGCCGATGCCGTGTTCAGCGCGAACACGGCGCACATCATGCACTGGGACAGGGTCTGCGCAATGGTGGCCGGCGTGGGCAGGCAATTTTCTTCGCTGGATCGCGGCAGGTTCTGCCTGTACGGCCCGTTCAACGAGAACGGCGAGTTCAGCAGCGCCAGCAACCGGAAATTCGATGCGTGGCTCAAGCAACGCGACCCGTCGATGGGTTTGCGGGATCTTGCCGAGATGGCAAGGATCGCCGGCGAAGCGGGGCTCGCTTTGGCCAGGCGCCATCGGATGCCGGCAAACAACCTGCTGCTGGTGTTCGACAAAGTCGAGACGACAGATGCCCGATAAAGGAACCAGACCGGATCTGGCAGCGATCAGACAGGCCGCCGAACGCATTTCAGGCCTGGTACACCGGACGCCGTTGATGCGCTCGCGCAGCCTCGACCGGATGTTCGATGGCGAGCTGCATTTCAAATGCGAACACTTGCAGCGCGTCGGCGCGTTCAAGGCCAGGGGTGCGGCCAACGCCGTGTTTTCGCTGAGCGATAAAGAACTCGGCAAGGGTGTGGCGACACACTCCTCGGGCAACCACGGTGCGGCGGTGGCGCTTGCTGCGAGCACCAAAAACGCTCGGGCCTGGGTGGTCATGCCCGAAGACGCACCGGCCGTCAAAAAATGCGCCGTCGAAAGCTATGGGGGAAAAATCGTCAGTTGCAAGCCGGGACTTGGCAATCGTGAAGCTGCTTTGCAAAGGCTGGTCGACGAAAAGGGCGTTCATGTCATCCATCCCTATAACGACTACCGGGTCATTGCCGGTCAGGGAACAGTCGCGCTCGAGATCATGGAACAACAAGAAGATATCGATTTGCTGATGGTGCCGGTGGGTGGTGGCGGCCTGTTGAGTGGCAGTCTGTTGGCAATCAAGGAACTGCGGCCGCAGGTTCAGGTTATTGGCATCGAGCCTGCACGGGCGGATGATGCGAGGCAAGCGCTCGATAGTGGCGAGCTAGTGATAATCGATTCTCCGGATACGATCGCCGATGGCCTGCGTGCCTCACTGGGTGACAAGACCTTTCCAATCATCGCCGAGCTGGTCGATGACATCGTAACGGTGTCCGAGGATGCGATTATCGAGGCGACGAGATTGGTATGGGAGCGCATGAAGCAGCTCATCGAACCATCGGCGGCGGTGCCGGTGGCGGCGTTGCTCGAAGGGCGAATCGAATTGCAAGGGCGTCGTGCCGCCGTGGTTTTTACCGGGGGCAATCTCGATCTGGATCGTTTGCCCTGGTAGCAAGATTTTTGACGCAAGTCAGTTCTTGGCGTAAGCGGAAATTAGAAGGCCAAGAGTCACTAATGGTTTAGAAAAGCCGCTTTACTACCCAAAGCCGATATTCCCTTCCGCGTGACTAAGGCTAATTGACCTGATTTTCAGGCGATTTGACCAATCTTAAACTATGCTTTGCTTAATAGGGCTTCTCAAATCGTTATGAAGAGACTTTTTTTAATGCGGTAAGGTAGGGAGGCTACCCATGTCCAGAACAATCAAATGCTGGAACCTAGTGGTTGTGTACGCACTAAGCATGTTCTTCGGCGTCTTGCCATTTGCTACCGCGCAACCCCAGGAAGCCACACTGTCCTCGGACAGTGATGATGAATTGGTCATCGAAGAGATCGTCGTTACGGCGCAAAAAAGAGAACAAAACTTGAACGACGTGGGCATCACTGTGCATGTCTTTTCCGCACAGGACATCAAAGACAACAGAATCCTTGTTAGCCAGGATATCGCCGCAAATACATCTAACCTGACAGTTGTCAATCAATTTGGAACGTCTCTACCGCTCTATTACATGAGAGGTGTGGGCCTGAACGACTTCAGTTCGAACAACACGAGTACTGTCGGAATTTATGTTGATGGTGTTTTTCAAACGTCGCCCGCAATGCACGGTTTCCAGCTATTTGATCTCGAACGAGTCGAGGTGCTGAAAGGGCCGCAGGGAACCCTTTACGGTAGAAACACGACTGGCGGAGCCATAAATTTCATTGCTGCCAAGCCAACAGATACACCGAATGGTTATTTGAAAGTTGACTTTGGGACTTACCAGGAGGGAAGGGTGGAAGCGGCATATGGGAACGCAATATCCGAAAATCTCACAGGACGGGTAGCATTCTCGTATGAATTTGGCGACGGTTATGTCAAAAATAGAGTGACCGGCAATGATTTGCAGGCTCGCAATAAAGGTGTGGCGAGAGTATTGCTGGAATGGACGCCGACCGACCAAACGAGCGTCTTATTCAATGTTCACGGTGGAGTGGATCGTTCCGATGCGGGTGTCTACCATCAACAGGGGCTCCTGGATCCCGCCGGGTTAGCCCCGCTACCGCCGATTTTGTTGCCCCAGTGCGGGCCATTGGTGGCCGGCGAGAGCTTCGATTTCAGAGCTACGCCAGGGCAGTGTGTTGACCCTTTTGGGTATTTCGATGCTGACAACGACCTGTATGCGGGTGCATTCGACTTTGAGCCTGTTCAGGAAGACGATTTCATTGGCGCTTCGGTTACGGTCGACTGGGGTATCAATGATAACTACGATTTTGTCTCTATATCCGCGTTCGAGTCTTATGATCGGTATGCTGACGGCGATCTGGATTCATCACCGCTACCAATCCTTCACACGAGTTTTACAGATTCAGTCAAACAATTTACTCAAGAGTTCAGACTGAATTACAACGGCGACCGATCGCACTGGGTAACCGGCCTGTATTATTCGCACGATAGGATCGAGTCCACTAACCAGGACGTTTGTCTGGATGACAATCCTGGAGCCGTGTTTCCTATTTTTTGTGTGGCTGGAGATTTTCGGCAGGATCTGCAGCAAACAACGAATATCACTGCTCTTTTCCTTCACACTGAATATCTGCTGGGTGACACCTGGAATCTGACTTTGGGCGGTCGCTATTCATATGAAGACAAAGATTTCAATCTTGAACTTAATGCTCAGGATTTTTTCCTGCTTATATCCGGCGGTGCATTCGCGGGACCAGTGCTGAGTCCAGTCGACAATGCATCATTCAACAGCTTTTCCTGGAAAATCGGTCTCGACAAAAAAGTCTCGGAGGACGTTTTGCTGTACGGACTCGTCAGCAAAGGATTCAAGACGGGCGGATTCTCCGGCGCTTTCTCATTCGGAGGACCTGACCAGCTCTTGCCTTTTGGCGATGAATCGATTCTTGCTTACGAAATCGGTTTCAAATCAACCAGCCTGGACAATAGGTTGAGCTTCAACGGTGCTGCGTTTTATTACGATTACCAGGATATACAGTTGTTTGCCTTTTTTACGTCCGCGGCAGGTGCATCAATTCAGGTGTTAAGCAATGCTGGAAACGCGGATATCCTGGGGGTGGAAGCGGAAATCGTATATCTGCCGACAGATGCGTTGGCGTTGTCCGCAAATGTTGGGTGGCTGGATCATGAACTGAAAGACTTTCAAGTTGACCCCACGCAGCCACCGGTACCGGGCATTCCTGGTCCGGCCGATGCGAATGGCAATAAGCTGGCAAACACGCCGGATGTCAATTTTACCGGCGCGGTGAAATACGAATGGAATCTCGATAAAGGAAACATCGCATTGCGCGCCAATTTCCAATATCAGTCCGGCATATTTTTGGAAACGTTCAACCAACCATTTCTATCAGAAGATGGATATTGGTTGGTCGATGCAAGCCTGACTTATACCTTGGGAGATGGGACATACGAATTCGGCATTTGGGGTCAAAACCTGTTCGAAGAGGAGCGAATGGTGTTCGGAATCCCGTTTCAATTTTCGGGTTTCAACTCCATTGGGGCTAACCAGCCGAGACGCTACGGAGTCAGTGTTCGTTACAACTTTGGAAAATGACTTGGTTGATAGAGTGATTGCAGGTGTTAGCGGGCACTGTAACGACGAGCTCGCTCTCCGGGTAGTTCATGCGCCGCAGCAGGTCCTGGAAGCGAGGGTCGGAGCGCAGCGGGTCGAACCAGGGCGCTACCTGTAGAAACACCATCCACGCATTGCGGTCTTGGTAAGCCCTTTCTAGCCACTCTAATGCTTCGTCATTTTCACCCAAGCCGATGTGGATGACCGCAAAGGCGAACGGTAGGACATAGCGTTTTTTGGCTAGACCATGTAAGTCATCGAGAATTTTCCGCGCTTCCGCAGTTTTTCCGGCCACCGCATACGCGTGTCCCAGCATCCAGTAATGTTCAATGAAGCCAGGGGAAAGCGTCACCGCTCGTTCCATTTCACCGATTGCTTCTGTGAACATGCCCTTTTGTACATAATTCCTACCGAGTCGTGAAAGTGCTTGAGGCTCGTTGGGGCTTAGATCGAGCGTCTCATGCAGTTGAGTAATGGCCTGGTCATATTGGTTTGAAAGCCAGAATATGTCGGCCGCAGTCATGTATGCCAGAATCGCAAGCGGGTCGAGTTTGAGCGCACGTCTTATGCTCGTGTGAGCTTCCTCCGTGCGGCCCATGGCCGCCAGGAACCAAGCGTAAAATTGATAGTTATAGGCATAATTCGAATTCAGTGAAATGGCCTGTTGGAATTCTTCCTCGGCTTTCTGCCAATCCCAATCGAAATAGAAATAGACTTGTGCGTATTCCGCATGGGCGCTAGCCAGGTTGCTATCGATTTCCAGTGCTCGCGCCGCTGCGGCCCGCTGCTTTTCAAAGGAAAACCGCGGGGGCATATAACCCCAAAAACCAAGTGCGCCATAATATGCGGCCAAGCCCAAATGGGGTTGCGCGTACTGTGGGTCGAGTTCGATAGCCTGCTGAAAATAGCGGATGGCTTTTTCCAGGTCCTCTGGTCCCCACTTGTTCAAGTGGTACTGCCCCAGGAGATAGAGCCGGTAGGCTTCGGGATTGACCTCTCGAACATCAGCCAGACGGGCCTCTTCTTCCGGAGTCACCGCAATTTGGATTTCGCGGGCGATGGAGCGAGCGACCTCGCTGTGTATTGCCAGCACATCGCTAAGGTCGCGGTCGTAGCTTTCGGCCCAAAGGTGTACGTCGGTTGCGGCCTCGATCAATTGCACCGTGATCCTGACCTGGTCTCCGATGAGTAGCGCCGAGCCTTCAACTACCGCGTCCACGTTCAACTTCCGGGCGATTTCCGGCAAGGACATTTTCGTGCCTTTGAATTGCATGACTGATTGACGGGAGATCACCCGAAGTGCGGCAATCTTGGAGAGCTCTGTAATCAATGTCTCCGTCATTCCGTCGCCGAAATACTCCTGCCCCGGGTCCCCACTTAGGTTGTCGAATGGTAAAACAGCAATCGAACGAAGATCGATTGAGGGCACTGCGCCAAAATCGATCCACCGGAATCTGTCCGCCGCGAATAATCCAACGGCCACTATCAGCACGCCGATGATCGCGAAGTCGATCTGACGACCGGTGTGCTTCAAGATTGAATCGCCCTCGGAAACCACCTCTGTACGCGTTACGCCCTGCGTCGTAAGGTCGTAGACCCAGGCAAGAATCAGTGCGACCGGAAATCCAACAGCCAGCGCAACTACGATGGCACGCATCGCCCATGCAGGTGCGGCGAAGGTGTCGAGGAGAATATCGGCGACCTGGATCAGGAGCCATGCAATGACGATATAGGCAGCGGCGCTGCGAAACACGTTGCGCCGGTGTAGCTCGTTGACGAATTTCGAGATACTGGCTATAACAAGCTCCCCCTGTTGATAATTAATAGTATCGTAGTTAGTCGTCGAATTCAGAGTCCGGGGCGCTTGAGAACCGCAACGTACGCTTTTCTAATCGGGCGCAAAAGGTTCCGCTGTTCTATGACATTGTATTGGTCGCGTCCTGGCGTGGTCCAGGTTTCTCTTCGCAGGTTGAAAGGGCGCCGCGCTGGGCTTTACCGGGAGTAATCTCGATCGTCTGCCGTGTCACTAATTTGTAGGCAACGATTGTGCCCCTTGAACAAACAGCTAATCAGTTGGCGGTCGAAGCCGTGTTGCCCGTTTCCGCATCGGTATTCAAGACCATGACCCGCTGACCTGGCCGCAGCCTTTCCGCGCCCCGCACGACGATGGTGTCACCGGCCTTGAGATCGCCGGATACTTCGATCAGGTCGCCATCGCCGCTGCCGGCCAGGATCGAAACCCGTTCGACGAGTTGATCCTTGCCGACCCGAAACACGCTGGCGCCATTGCGCCGCAGGACCAGCGCATCCCTGGGCACGGCCAGCACTTTCCTCGCCTCGGCCGTGGGTACCGCGATCCGCACGCTTTCACCGACCACCCAGTTGGCCGGGTCGACATTGAGCCGCATTTCGAACATGTGGGAACTGGGGTTGCCAAAGGGCACGATGGTTCGTACCGTGCTTTCCTCGCTGCGTTGCGCGCTCGAAACCTGTACAACGGCGCCTTTTTTGAGAAAGGCCGCCGATCGCAAGGGCGCGCGCGCGACGATTTCGATGGCTGACGGATCCACCAGCCGGACCACTTCGCTACCGGTGTTTACCATTTCACCAATATTGCTCATGCGTTCCGTCACGGTACCGGCAAATGGTGCGCGAATCGTGGTTTTCGCCAGTTGATCGCTGACCAGCGCGAGCCGTGCTTTCGCGACCCGGGTGTCGGCGCGTGCCACCTGCAGATCGGATTTGGTCTGGTCCAGGCGGCTGACGGCGGCGTTGTTTTCCGCACGGAGTTTTTTTAGCCTTTCGACTTCCGGCTCCAGGTAGGTCAGACGCGCGCGCTGGCGATCGACCTGACCGGCGAACTCGCTTTGTTGCAGACGAAAACGGGTATC
Organism: Pseudomonadota bacterium; assembly: GCA_022572885.1. Taxonomy (NCBI): domain Bacteria; kingdom Pseudomonadati; phylum Pseudomonadota; species Pseudomonadota bacterium. Next base: position 27,422 of record JACZVC010000011.1, read on the forward strand.
GTCCAGACGTGCGACGGGATCCCCTTCGGCAACGACGGTCCCGACCTCCGCGATCCAGGTAATGCGCCCGGTCACTTCCGCTGCAATTTTCGAATCGTTGCGGCTGATCACGGTGCCGGGCACATCGATTGTCGGCGCCAGCATCACCTGTTGCGCACGAACCACGACCACCGGCGCCGGACCTTGCTGGGCGTTCCCGATACCGGCAATGAGCATCAGCGCCATGCCTGCGAGCGGTCGCCAGCACGATGAAAAAGAATTAGATTGTTCTTGAAATATCAACATTAACCAATTGAATTATATATCAATATGTTTCTGGGCGTATTGCCCTTGCAGGCCGGATCCGGGCTCGGTTCCCAGCATGGTCTTTTCCTCGCCCACTCGCAACAGACTGGGCAGCAATATCAGTGTGAACACGGTGCTTACCGCCATCCCGCCAACGATGACCGCAGCCATGCCGCGGTAGATTTCCGTGCCCGGGCCAGGTATCAGCGCCATCGGCAGCATGCCGAACAAGGTCGTGATCGTGCTCATCAGGATCGGGCGCAGCCTGATGCGCACGGCTTTTTCCACGGCCGAGCGTCTGTCCATGCCAATGCGTTCCGAGGCGCGCGTCTGATAAACCAGCAGAATGGAATTGTTGACCACCAGGCCGAGCAAGATAATAAAGCCGATCATGGTCAGCAGATCCATGGGCTGGAACGAGAAAAGATTGGCTATCCGCAAGGCCAGGATGCCACCGACTGTGGCCAGCGGGATCGCGAGCAAAGCAAGCAGGCTGTCTTTGAACGAGCGGAACAAGGCGCTCATCAACAGGTAAAGAATCGCGACCGCCAACGCGAAACTGCTGGCCAGGTTTGCCAGCGCGACTTTGAGGTTGTCGGCGCTGCCGTAATAGTAAATTTCGCCATCGTTCGGCAACTGCGCGAGGATCGCGGGTTCTGCCTCTCGTTTAATGATTGCGATGGCGTCTGCGAGGGAGATATCCGGCGGCGTTACCCGCAAGGTAATGGTGCGCCGGCGGTCGACTCGCCTGATCTGGTTGGGTCCGGCCGTTCTCTCCATGCGTACCAGTTCGCCGACTTGCTGAATGCCTGCGGCGGGCGTGGACAATGGTATGGCGGCCAGCTCTTCCGGGCTGGCCCATGGCTTGGCGCGCAGAATAATGTCACGCCGCCTGTCCCCGTCAAAGTAATCGCCAACGTACAGGCCGTCGCCCAGCGCACGAATAACCGAAGCCATGGTGTTCCGGCTCCAGCCGGATTCGGCAATGCGCCGCTCGTCCGGTATCAGCCTGAGCTCGGGTTCGGCCAATTCGACGCCCGGGATAGGCCGCACCTGTGAGCCTGGCAGGGCCTTGGTGATAGCGCCCATGCCGGCCAGCGCCGCATCGAGCATCGCATCCATATCGCGACTTTGGATATTGACGTCTATTTCACGGCCGCCGCCGAGGCGCCTGAATATCGATGGCCGCGATGCAAATGCCAGGGTATCGGGAAAACCGGACAGGATTTCCTCGTTCAGAATGGTCAGCAGCTCGTCAACATCGTTCGGATCCTTTGCGCGCACGCCCATGAAACCGCGCCGCCCGAATATACCCATGAAATAGTTTTCGATCTGGGGCTGACGCTCACCGCTCAGAAACGGTTTCATGCGCGCCGACACGACATCGACAAATTCTACTTCGGCGGTTTCGACGCTCTGGCCGGGCGGCGGCATGATGAAAGCGAAAATCCAGTTTTGCCGCCCCTGCGGCAGGTAATCGGCGGCGGGCTTGAGCCACCAGCTAAGCCCGGCGGCGACGCCGACCAGCACGATGATCCAGGTATAGCGGCGTTTCGGCGTATCCGTCAGCTCCATCACCAGGGCCGATCCTTTGGCCCACCAGGCCTTGTGCGGATCGCTCAGTTCCACGTTTCGCATCCAGTAATTAGCCGCCTTGGGGATCAGGGTGACTGCGATCACCAGGGAGACGATGATCGCCATGGAAATGGCATAGGCCATATCGGAAAACAACTGGCCCGCCGTGTCGCGCAGGAAAACAACGGGCAGGAAAATCGCCACCGTGGTAACAGTCGATGCCAGCAGCGCGCCCCAGACCTGTGTGGTACCGACTATCGACGCTTCTTCGCTGGTTCTGCCACTTTCGCGCAGCCGGACGATATTTTCCATGACGATAATGGCGGCATCGAGCACCATGCCGATGGCGAACGCCAGGCCAGCCAGGGAAATGATATTCAGGGTCCTGCCGCCGGCATCGAGCAGCGCAAAGGAAGCAAACAGCGAAACCGGGATCGCGACGGCGACGATCATGGTCACGCGCAGGCGGCGCATAAACCACCACAGGACGCCGATACTGAGCATGATGCCGAGGATCAGATTGTTGCGCAGCATCGCAATCGATTGCTTGATGTAGATGGTTTCGTCGTAGACTTGCACGATTTTCAAACCGGCTTTGCCGACCGGACCGTCATTGAGTTCCGCAACCGCCTGTTTCAGGTCCGCCATCACCTCCAGCACATTGACGTTTTCCGCCGGTTGCGCGTTGAAAGCGATTGCCGGTTCGCCGTTTTGCCGCATCGTGCCGGTCTTGTCGGTCAGCGTCATCTCGATTTCAGCGATATCGCGCAGGCGCACGGGATTTCCATCCCGCCAGCTCAAAACCATGTCGCCGAACTCGTGTAGCTGGTATTTCCCGGTGTAACGCACCGTGTATTGCCGCCTGCCGATATCGCTAAAGCCGCCGCTGGTATCGATGTTGTTCGATGCGATTCTCGCCAGCGTTGGAATGTCAATTCCGTAGGCGGCGGCCAGGTAGGGGTCGAAAGTTATCCGGACTTCACGGGCACGGCCGCCATAGGCATCGGTCTTGGAAATTCCTTTGACTCTTTCAAGTCGTGTCTGAATTACGTCCTCGACAAAATCCTGGTACGCGGACATATCGCGATTCATGTCATCCTGAGGGCGTAACGAGAACCAGGCGATGGCCGCGCCGAACTGACTCTGGCCGACGTAGATCACCGGTTCGTTGGCATCTGCGGGGTAATTCGGCACGCGGTTGAGCCGGTTCATGACCTCGATCAAGGCGCGCTGCAAATCGATGTCTACGGCAAATGTCAGGTTGATCGATGAACGTCCGCGGGACGCCGACGATTCCATTTTTTTGAGACCGGGGACGCCACGGAGCGCATCTTCCTGCGGTTCGAGAATCTCGGCCTCGACTTCCTCCGGCGCGGCGGCGCGCCAGCTCGTGCTGATCTGGATTAATGGTTGTTCAACATTGGGAATCAGTTGAATCGGCAGCCGGGTAAGCGCGATTACTCCAAACAAAATAACCAGCAGCATGGCGGATACCACGGCAACCGGGTTGGCTATTGCTGCTCTGGTTATAAACACCTGGCCCCCATACTTTCACTCCACTCCCAAACCAAATGATACCTGCGCGCCAGGTCCAGTGGTTGCACCGATGCTTCGCTTCACCCTGCCGTGCATACCGGTAAACGCAGGAAATATTACAAATACCGGCTCCGTGTCGTATTGTTGCCGCCGTGTATGGCGACGCTATATATAGTAAGGCTGTTTGCGCATGTTGACCATCCGGGCCGCGGAAAATAAGGATTCCAAGAGGATTTTGGCACTGGTTAAAACGGTGCTGAATGAGCTGGGTATGGAGATAGACCCTGACGGCATGGACTCGGACCTGTCGGATATTGAAGGAAATTACATTGCTGCGGGCGGGTTATTCGTCATTTTGCAGGACGAGAAAGGCGAAATAGCGGGTACGGCTGGCTTGATGCGAATCAATGACCGGCAGTGCGAACTGCGGAAAATGTATTTCTTGGCTGAAGTGAGAGGCCGCGGATGGGGTGAATCACTGCTGGATTTTTTGATAGGCCGCGCCGGCAGGCTCGGTTTTGATGAAATACACCTGGAAACGAACAACACCTTTGCTGCGGCGATCGGCTTGTATCTGAAGGTGGGTTTTGAGCCGAAGGACGATGGGGGCTCATGCGATGTGCGCTGCGATCGCGCATTTTATCTTGGGCTGGCAAATTACCGAAGGCCTGCTGAACTTAGAGAATTAAATATTGCGCTATGACAATGGCCGCGAAAAAATCAATCTTGCTATTGCTTGCCATGTTCGTGGTAACGGCTCTGGCTTGTTCAAAAACGGAACATGAAAAGGAGTACCAGGAGAAAGCCACACGGGAATACCGCACGGATATCTGGCTGGTCGATATGCAGGCCAGCGCCGATTCGCTCAGCCTTGGTGAGCCGATCAACATTACGCCAAGACGCGGTTATGACAACCAGCCAATGTATCTGCTCGATGGCAGTGGTCTGCTGTTTAGCGTCGGTGTCGTCGCTGAAGACATGGAAATGCGCACCGACATTTTTCTGCATGATCTTGCCAGTGGCGAGCAAAGAAAAATGACCGACACCGAAGAATCGGAATTTTCGCCTATACCCATGCCAACCGGCCGCGGTTTTTCGGTAGTGCGCCTGGAGAGCGATGGCACAAGCCGGTTATGGTTCGTTGACGATCAGGGCGATAACACCGAGGTCATTCTTCCCGATACCGTGGCGGTGAATTATTACAACTGGATAGACGCCAACCGGATTGCCATGCTGGCGGGGGTGCCGGTATCGGGCGAGGGAAAAGAGCCCTGGGCGATGATGCTGCAGATCGGTTACGTCAATTACGGCGAGACCAGGCGGGTTGTTGAAATGCCGAAATTTTCGCGCGCACTGCAACTGAAACCCGGCAGTAATTCACTGACTGTGATCCGAGAGAATGAAGCGCGGGAAGCTGAAGTCAGCCTGCTGGATCTCGATAGCATGGAGTTCTCGCCACTGGCAAAAACTCTGCAGGGGAGTCAGTTCGCCGATTTCGTCTGGACCGAGGATCCGTTCCTGTTGATGGCCGATGACAGGATTGTTTACCGGCTCGCCGATGATGGCTGGGTTATGGTCCGTGACTATAGCGATGTGTTGCCTGGACCCATTACCAGGCTGGCGGTCAGGCCGGGCAACAAGCAGCTTGCGATGGTGGTATGGGAAGTACCGCTGGAGAAGTGAGCGCGAACTGGGGCCGTTCTTGATGGATGCTTCCGAACAGATTGAATATCGCGGTGGCTGCCATTGTGGCGCCATCCGCTTTACGGTCAGGGCGCCGTCTGAAATCGAAGTCCTCGATTGCAATTGCTCGATGTGCGCGATGACCGGTTATCAACACCTGATCGTCCCGGCCGAGGATTTCACCTTGCTCAGGGGGAAAGAGGCGCTCTCCGAATACCGCTTTAACACCGGGACCGCCCACCATTTATTCTGCCGCGTGTGCGGCATCAAGTCTTTTTATGTCCCGAGGTCTCATCCTGATGGCTTTAGTGTCAACCTGCGGTGTCTCGATCCGGGTCAGGTCGATGCGGTATCCCGCCGGGCATTTGACGGAGCGCACTGGGAAGATGCGATTTCCGGGTTGCGAAAAGATTGACGTGGTTTTGGCCGAGTGTCGCTGGCTTGCGACACCTTGCGATTGGCCCGAGAAAATGGATAGTTGGCCGTCCGTTTCGGGTTATCATCCACAGCCCCGCACCTGGAAAGCAACATGAAAGTCTATCCTCTGCTTTTTCTTATTACCCTGGTTTCATCGGTCGTAGTCGCCGAGAATGCCTATGTCACCGACCAGTTCGAAGTGACCTTGCGCAGCGGGTCGTCGACGCAGAACACGATTTTGAGAATGCTGCGGAGTGGAACGACTGTGGAAGTTCTGGAAACGGACCCGGAAACCGGTTACAGCAGGATCATCACGGCTGCAGGTACAGAGGGTTACGTATTGAGCCGTTTCCTGATGGATGAGCCCGCGGCGCGCGACCAGCTTGCCGGCATGCGCCGGCAGATGAGCAACTTGCGGCAACGAAACCAGGAACTCGAGGCACGGCTTGGTCAGGCAACAGCGAACCGGGATGAGTTCCGCCAGGAGCGCGACCGCCTGGCAAAAGGCAACCAGGACAAAGACGCCGAGCTGGCGAACATACGCCGTGTTTCGGCGAATGCAATTGAGCTTAGCAACCAGAACCAGGAACTACAGACTTCCTTACAGAGCATGAATCATCGCTTGCAGGCGCAGACCTCGGAAATCCAGGAACTAAAGGCCAAGAAAAACAGGGACTGGTTTATAGCCGGTGCGGCAGTCTTGATAGGCGGAATCTTGCTTGGCCTGCTTCTGCCAAAACTCCGCATGCGCCGACGCTCAAGCTGGAGCGATTTATAGTACATCCTCGGTTGCGGGGACGCGGCACCGCCTCAAACCTTTGTTCCGGCGAGAAACATCCAGGTTTCCACGACAGTGTCAGGGTTGAGAGACATGGACTCGATGCCTTGTTCGAGCAACCAGCGCGCGAAATCCGGATGATCGGAAGGCCCCTGGCCGCAGATGCCGATATATTTGCCCTGTTTCAAACACGCTTGAATCGCGAGCGAAATCAGGTATTTGACCGCATCGTCTCTTTCGTCGAAGACCTCGGCCACGATTCCCGAGTCACGATCCAGGCCCAGCGTTAACTGGGTCAGGTCATTTGAACCAATGGACATTCCGTCAAAGCTCTCAAGGTACTGTTCCGCCAGCAGGGCGTTGGTCGGCAGTTCGCACATCATGATCACTTTCAGTCCCCTGACGCCCCTCTTGAGACCATTTTTCTCGAGCAGTTCAATAACGGCTGCACCTTCCTTTACCGTGCGGACGAAGGGCACCATGACCTGGACATTTTCCAGTCCCATTTCATCGCGAACCTTGCACAGCGCCTGGCACTCCAGTTCGAAACAGGGCTGAAAATCCGGGTCAAGGTAGCGTGAAGCTCCGCGAAACCCCAGCATCGGGTTTTCTTCGTGCGGTTCGTATTGGCGGCCGCCGATCAGGTTCGCGTATTCATTCGATTTAAAATCGGACAACCGGACGATCACCGGCTCCGGGGCAAACGCGGCGGCGATGGTCGCGATGCCTTCTGTCAGTTTGTCCACGTAAAAATCCACCGGGCCGGAGTAACCGGCAATATGCTCGGTGATGGTTTCCTGCAATACCCCGTCGAGCTTGTCGAATTCGAGCAACGCTTTGGGGTGGATGCCGATCATTCGATTGATAATGAATTCCAGCCGCGCTAGACCGACCCCCTTGTTCGGGATCGACGAAAACGCAAACGCGCGATCGGGGTTGCCGACGTTCATCATTATCTTGACGGGAATTTCCGGAACCGCGTCCAGCTCGATACGCTGCTCATCGAAATCGAGAATCCCGTCATAAATAAAGCCGGTATCGCCCTCGGCACAGGATACGGTTATTTTCTGTCCGTCCTTTATACGCTGGGTGGCATCGCCACAACCCACGACAGCGGGTACGCCGAGTTCTCTCGCGATGATGGCCGCATGGCAGGTGCGTCCACCGCGGTTGGTGACAATGGCGGCGGCCCTTTTCATTACGGGCTCCCAGTTGGGGTCGGTCATTTCGGTGACCAGTACATCGCCAGGCTGGATGCGTTTCATTTCGCTGACATCCTTGATAACCCGGGCCACACCGGCGCCGATCCGCTGGCCGATGCTGCGGCCGCTGACCAGGACTTCAGCCCGTTTCTTCAACGAAAACCGTTGCAGGGTTCGGCCACTTCGGCTTTGCACGGTCTCGGGCCTGGCCTGGAGGATATAAAGTTTTCCGTCGATGCCGTCGCGTCCCCACTCGATGTCCATGGGCCGTTGGTAATGCTTTTCAATGACCAGCGCCTGCCGGGACAATTCATGAATTTCCGCAGCGCTGAGCGAGAACCGCCGGCGGTCGGCCGGATCCACATCGACGGTTTTGACAGCGCGCCCGGCATCCGGATCGTCCTCATAGATCATTTTGATCGCTTTTTGGCCGAGGTTGCGTCTTAGAATCGCGTGCCGGCCGTTTTCGAGCGCGGGCTTGTAGACATAGAACTCGTCCGGGTTAACTGCGCCTTGCACCACCGTCTCACCCAGCCCATACGACGAAGTGATAAAGACCACATCGCGAAAACCGGACTCCGTATCCAGCGTGAAAGCTACCCCGCTTGCGCCAAGGTCTGTCCTGACCATGTGTTGCACCCCGGCCGACAGGGCGATCTGCCGGTGGTCAAAGCCCAGGTGCACGCGATAGGCGATAGCCCGGTCGTTAAACAGCGATGCAAAAACCTCATGCACGGATTGCAGCAGGCGGTCCCAGCCGGTGACATTGAGGAAGGTTTCCTGTTGCCCCGCGAAGGAGGCTTCGGGCAGATCTTCCGCGGTCGCCGAAGAACGGACGGCTACCGAAATATCCGCACCGTCGCGCATGGCATCCCATTGGCTGCGGAGTTCGCTTGCCAGGCGGTCCGGCAAGGGGGTATCCATGATCCACCGGCGGATTCGCGCGCCGCTGTCAGCCAATGCCGCAATATCATCGATATCGAGACCGGACAGCTCCCGGACGATTTTCTTGTCCAGTCCATCGGCGGACAAAAAATCGCGGTAGGCATGCGCGGTGGTCGCGAATCCGCCAGGAACCGAGATTCCCAGTCCTGACAAGTGGCCGATCATTTCTCCCAAAGAGGCGTTCTTCCCGCCAACCAGCTCAACGTCATTCATGCCGAGCTGATCCAGCTTGATAATATACGGCTGCAATAGGTTCCCCTTGTAATCGGTCCGGCGGAAATACAAAATGCCCGACGAGCAGAACGCCGACATTATACACGGAGGGATTGTGAATCAACGGACCGTATTTTTCGTCTCTGACCAGACCGGCGTTACTGCTGAAACGCTGGGCCACAGCCTGCTGACTCAGTTCGATTCGATCAATTTTCGCCATGTAACCTTGCCCTTCATTTCAAGTCCTGAAAAGGCCGAAGAAGTAGTGCGCCAGATTAACCAGGTCGCCAAGGTCGAGGGGACAAAACCCATAGTATTCAGCACCTTGGTCCAGGACGATCTGCGAGCCATTATTAGTCGCGGCAATTGTCTTTGCCTGGATTTCTTCGACGCTTTTGTCGCTCCGCTGGAGAAAGAACTGAAGACACGCTCATCGCATACGACCGGAAAAGCGCACGGCATGAAAGACATCGTGGCCTATACCCGCCGAATCGAGGCGACCAATTTCGCACTGGCCGCGGATGATGGAGCCCACACACGCGATTACGACCAGGCGGAGGTAATACTGGTAGGAGTTTCCAGATCCGGGAAAACCCCTACGTCACTTTACCTGGCCCTTCAATATGGTGTGTTTGCCGCCAATTACCCCTTGACGGATGAGGATTTCGAACGCGGTGACCTGCCGGACAGCCTTAAGTCACGCCGCCGGAAATTATATGGTCTGACCATCGAGGCGGGCAGGCTACAGCAGATCCGCAATGAAAGGCGACCGGAAAGTAATTATTCGTCGACCCGCCAGGTCCAGTTTGAGATTCGTGAGGCGCTGGCGTTGTACAAACGATATGGTGTTCCGTTCATCGACACCACGGAATGCTCGATCGAGGAAATCGCCAGCACAATCCTGAACGAAACCGGCATTATCCGGCATCTCAGGCCATAGTATAGTTTGAGTTCTCTACCAAGTACCATGGAACGGCAATCGGTATGCCGGATTTTGCCCGATGCTCCGGCACACTGTTAACGCCGTCACGGTACTTCGAAATGGCTGTGTTATATTGCCAGCATGGTGCGAGACAGCCACATCGCGATTGGTGCAGGCGCAAAATTATCCAGTTTTGCGGCCCTCATGTCGTTGTATGAGAGTAATTTCATCCGTTTGAACTGGCTGATCCAGGAGCCGCAAAAATTCATCGGCGAACAACAATCCAGCGTCCCCGGAGACTGCACGCTGCATCTGAGATTGCTGGAGCGTACGCGGCATACCACCACCCTGCACATGACCTATATGTTTGAGGAATCCGGGCAATGGATAGCGGACCCCGATATGACAATTCGCATTTATCACGACGCCAGGCTGGCGGAGGCGATGGCCTGTAGCAGGGTGCATCGCCACGCGATTCTCCGGCAGTTTGATACGGGTTGTAAGCAGGAGGTGAACCGCCGGCGGATGAGAAATTCAATGTTACACAAGTGGCTCGAGTATTGTGCGGATAATGATCACCGTTTTGTTGCTATCGGGCCCGCGGCTGGCCTGAACCGGGCTGCAAGTTAGAACAGGAAAGAGACTATGGCCAGGGACGACAAGTTCGGAGCATTCACGATACGCAATGATCCAAGAAACCGGGAGATAGGCGAAAAACAGCTGATCAAACTTTACCGAAACCGCGCCGAGCTAAAAAAAGAATTTAAACGGCTGCGCGATGAAAGATATACGCTGGAAGAGCAGCTGGAAAAAAAGGACAATGAGTTACAAAAATCGCGTGGCAAACTGACCGCGTTCGAAGCATTGCTTGCCGAGCCAACTACCGCGTTCAACACATTGGTTTTTTTTCAGCTCAGGGGAATTTCGGAGGATTGCAGCGGGCGGGTAAAAAAACTGGTTCTCGAAATGACCCAAATGCGGGAAACCAGGGAAAGGCAACTGCATGTCGCCGATTTTAGCAAGGTTCAGGGTGTGAGGGCCGGGAAATTCAAGGTCAAAGAGAGTGCGCTGCAGGCCGAACAGGAAGAGTTCAGCGAGATTATTGAGAAACTTCGGAAAAACTGTGACGAGTTGAAGGGGTTTTGGAATTTTTTCAAGCGGCGGGATTTTCGTGCACAGATTTCCGAGAACGAGACGCAGCGTCAGGAACTGAAGCAAAAATCCAGCCGACTCGCGCAAAAACGGCAGGATATCGAAGCGGAACAACCGCCAGAATTCGGTGGCCTCAGTGTGCAGGGGAAAAGAGCGATAAACTTGGTCGGTCTGGCGTGTGCGCATCATCTCTATGAACACTACGCTTCGGGTGGCCTGTATAAGCTGGTCAAGGCTGCAACCGTGGGCAAACCACGCAATGCGCGCTACGGCGACAAGGCATCATGTGAAAAAATAATGAAAAGAGTCAACGAGTTAAAAATCGCGCTGGACAAACAAAAAAACTTTAACCAGGTTTTGCGAGAACGCACCGAGCGCATAAAAAGCATCGTCAGTTACCGCAAGGATACAGATTGCATTCCGTTGGCCGCATCACTGGCCAAGGTGCCATCCAGGGACGCGAAGGCAGATGGCAAGCTACCGGAAAGCGTCAACCTGCTTGCTGACCAGGTCTGGGATGTCCACGACGCATTGTTGAATTGACCCTGTTGACCTGCGGACTAGGTCGTCCCGACACCAAGCCGGGAGATCTGCATAACCTTTCTGCCCCAACGCACCATTCCGTCGAGCACCACGTACAGGTATGGCACGACCAGCAACGAGGTGACGGTCGAAAACGCCAGACCGCCGATAATGGCTCTGGCCATCGGGAAATACGGAGGCCCGTCGCCACCGACCTGAGTCGTCCCTACCGCCAGCGGGGCCAGGCCCAGGATAGTGGTCGCCACGGTCATCAGGATGGGGCGCAAGCGGTCCCTGCCCGCCTCGATGATCGCTTTGTCGCGCTCCATGCCTTCATGACGAAGGTTGTTGATATGGTCAACCAACACGATCCCGTTGTTAACGACCACACCGATCAGGATCAAGATGCCGATAGACGCCATGAACGAAAATGTAGTACCGGTGAGTAAAAAGAACCAGAACACACCAATAATCGCAAAAACGATCGACACGATAATTGCCAGCGGAAAAAGCACCGACTCAAACAATGCCGCCATCACGATAAATATCATCGCGATGCCGAGTAAAGTATTTTGCGCCATGATTTGTTGAGTATCATCCTGCCGTTCAAATCCGCGACCGAACTTCCAGCTATAACCAGGCGGCAGCGCGAACTCATTCATGAGCTTTTCGACGTAGGGTTTGACGTCTTCCAGCGACTTGTCTTTCTCCATATTGGCGTTAATGACAACCGCGGTCCGCCGGTCGACGCGCCGGATAGCCTGTGGACCGCGGGTCACATTAAAGTCGGCGATCGCACCCAGCGTTACCCTTTGCCCAGCGGCCGTGTACAGGGGGAGGGCGGCAAGATCTTCCAGGCTTTGCTTGTCGCTATCGCGGAAAGCCATGCGCACGGTGATCTCGCCATCCTCGCCGCGGAACTCCCGCAGGTTTTCTCCACGCAGGGCAAGAGACACGAACTGGGCGACCAGTTCGGTGCTCAATCCCTGCGCCATGGCTCTTTCCCGGTCGACGATGATCTGTATCTCCGGCGCGCCTGTGTCGGCATCCGAAATAACATCGGTTAAACCGTCTACGCTTTCAAGGATACGCTCGACTTCAAAACTCAGCTCGTTGAGCAACACCGTGGAATCACCGGAGATTTGTATGCTGAACCCCTCGCCACCGCCTTGCTGGTCGAATTGAAAACTGGGTTTTCCGATAACGAGTTCGGGAATGTTTTCGGTAATAAAAGCGATGACTTCCTTGGTTGAGATTGTTGCATCGTCTTTATCGGTAAGGAGAATGGTCGATTCGGCGCGCCCGGTGTCAAAATAACTGTATACCTCGACGATATCGAGTTTTTCCTGGTTTGCATAAAGGAAGTCTTCGATTCTGTCCACCGCGGCCTCGACTCGTTCCAATGGATAAATCTCGTCCACGTGATACGGCATGAATAAACGGCGTCCCGATTCCTGTGGGAAGGTGTCAAATTTTATTAATTTCATGGGTATCGCCACGCTAGCCATGATCACGATGATGAAAAGCGCGGTCCACCAGCGATGTTTCATCACCCAGACCAGGGCGTTGACGTACCTGTTGGTCAGGCGCGTCATCAATGCGCCTTTTTTGGGGACCGGTGGCGGTGGTACCCGGGCAGCCAGCATCGGCACGATGGTCTGGGCGATGGCCAGTGAGGCCAGCAGCGCAACGACGATGGTAATGGCAACGTGGGTCAGAAAAACGGTGATGTCCGCTTTCTGCCCAAACATGATCGGTAGGAAAACGATGATCGAAGTCGCCGTGCCGGCAATCACCGCCAGACCCACTTCGTTGACCCCAAGAAGGGTCGCCTTTACCGGCTCATTCGGGTGCATGATCCGGTAGCGGAAGATACTTTCAGTGACCACGACCGCGTTGTCGACGAGCATGCCGACAGCCAGCATCAGACCCATCATCGTCAGAATATTCAGCGTCAGGCCAAAGAAATACATTGCCGCCAGCGTTATAAGCAGCGAAAAGGGCACCGCCAGCGTGACGATCAGTGTCGTGCTCCACTGGCGCAGAAACAGAAACAACACGCCAATGGCAAGCAGCGCGCCAACCAGGCCGGCGCTCAGCAGATCATGCAACGATTCACGCACATTGTCGGCCTGGTTATCCAGATCGAAAATATTGATCCCCTGCATCTGTGGCAGTTTTCCGATTTGCCGGATTTCCCTTTGCACCCGGTCATTGACCTCGACCATATTGGCGCCGGTTTGCTTGAAAATATTGATGCCAACCGCATAGGTCCGGTTGAGGTGCCGGCCATAATTACGATCGGGACTGCGTAATTCCACGGCGGCGATATCAGACAGGCGCAGGTTGCGGTTATCGACCACAATGTTTTCGATGTCTTCCAGGGATGTGAATTCGCCGCGCGGGCGTACGCTAAGACGCTGACCCGCATCGGTAATCTGGCCGGCGCTGACCGCGAAATTGCTTTTTTCCAGCAAGTCGCGAAGCTTGCGGATATCCACGCCGTGCGCGGCGACCCGATCTACATCGAGCAGTATGCGTATTTCCCTCGGTTCGACGCCCTGCAATTCAACGCGGGACACGCCCTCGAGGCGTGCCAGTCGTCTTTTGACCGTGTGGTCCAGCATTTGATAAGCGTCCGACAGATCCCGGTCGCTGGAGATGCGCAGCACGAGGATCGGCTGGTCACCAAGCGAGCCGGTAAAAACCAGGATACGCTCCACGTCATCCGGAATATTATCGCGGACCGCATCGATCCGCGCTCGCGCTTCGATACCCATCCTGGACGCGTCTTCGTCCCAGCCGAATTGCACGAATATTTGCGACTGGTCCTCGGTCGATGTCGACTGCATCCGTTCAACGCCACTGAGCGTGGCCAGCGATTCTTCGATGGGCCGCGTGATCTGTTGTTCGATCTCCTCGGGTGTCGATGAGCGATAAGGAATCTGCACAAACAGTCCTGGAAATTCGATATCCGGGAATTTTTCCAGCGGCAGCAATTGCGAGGAAAGGGCCCCGACCGCGGCCAAGGCGACAAAAAGCATTATCACGGTTACCGGGCGGCGTAGCGCTAACTCAGTATGTCGCATGGAAATCCTCTCAAACCAGCCCGGGTTCTGCCGCCGATATCGGTGCGGGTCTGCGATCCATCAATGAATAGACGGCCGGGATCACGATAAGCGTCAGCAGGGTCGAGGTCAGCAAACCGCCAATGACGGTGATTGCCATCGGTGTGCGCACTTCCGCACCCTCGCCAAATCCGATCGCCATTGGCAACAGGCCGAGCGTCGTGGTCATCGTCGTCATCAGGATGGGCCGCAATCGCGCCTTGCCCGCTTCGATGATGGCGGCAGTCTTTTCCATGCCGGCCTCGCGTAGTTTATTGATCATGTCGACCAGGACGATGGCATTGTTGACGACGATTCCGGCCAGCATGATTACGCCGATAAATGCAACGACGTTGATCGGCGTGCCGGTGACAAACAGGGCGAGCACCGCACCCACCAGCGCCAGCGGAATTGTAAGCAGGATGACGAAAGGATGGATCAGCGATTCAAACTGAGATGCCATCACCAGGTAAACCAGAAAAACGGCGAGCAAAAGCGTGAATTGCATCGATCGCATGGAGGCCTGCATTTCCTCGTTCTGGCCGGTGATTTGTACGCCGATTCCGGCGGGCAACGGAGTCGCATCGATAATTCCCTGTAATTCGGCGGCGGCGGCCCCCAGGTCTCCAAAGGCCAGGTTGGCCGATATGATTGCGACGCGCGACTGGTCGACCCGCCGGATCTCGGCTGGTCCGCTCGCCAGGCTGATGTCGGCGATCGCCTCCAGTGGGATCGGGCGGTCGCTGGCCGGGTTGACGATCAGGTTACGGATGTCCGCGACCGATGCCTTGCTGGTATCGACACTGCGAACCAGGACATCGATCTTGCGGTCTCTCCAGGTATATCGCGTAGCGACATCGCCACGAATGTTCGACACGACGCGATTGGCAATATCGCGTACGACGAGGCCCAGGTTAGCGGCCCGTTCCTGGTCAAAAACAATCTGGATTTCCGGGTTCCCCGATTCGACCGTTGTTTTGATGTCGATGAATCGGCTGGACGCGGCCATGGCCTGCTGAATCTGATTGCTCACCGAGTTTATCTGGTCAATATCAAAGCCCGAGACTTCGACTTCCACGGGTGTGCTGAAACTGAACAGGGTGGGCCGGCCAAACTCGTACTGAACCCCGGGAAGTGCTTGCAGTTTTTGCCGCATGGAGTCGATTGTCCGCTCCTCGAGCAACCGGGTACTTCCCGGTTTCATTTTCACGCTGAATTTTCCGGTGTGTTCGCCCGAATCGACCGGGTTGGCATCCAGCCGGTTGCCGGTTCCGGCGACCGAGTAGGTCAGTTGAACCGAATCGTCTTCGGCTAGCGCTTGTTCGACCGTCCTGAAGCTCCGGTCCGTCTGACTCAGCGGAGACCCAGGCGGCAGGCGTACATCGACGAAAAACTCGCCTTGTGCAAGCTGTGGTATCAGTTCGCTGCCCAGTCTCGGTACCAGCGACATGGTCCCTGCAAAGATGCCGCTTGCAATCAGGATAACCAGCCAGCGGCGGCGCAGCGACCAAGCCAGCATCCCCGGGTAAACGCCGGCCAGCGCGCGGTAAAAACCCTGGAAAAGCCACACCCCCGGGCGCAACAGCTTGTTCATCACCCAGGCGATCAGCGAGAAAAACTTGCGAAACATTCGAACCACGAACCCGATGCCACGCGTTAGCAGCGCCGGCGGGCGCTTATCGGTGGCGTCGGCGAAGCGCCCACCTGCGCCCATCGCCGCCAGCATCGGGATCAGGGTCAGGGCGACGATCAGCGAGAACATCAGGGCGAAAGTCACGGTCAGCGCCTGGTCCTTGAAAAGCTGGCCGGCGATACCGCTGACAAAGACCATCGGGAAGAATACGGCGACCGTGGTCAGGGTTGAAGCGATAACGGCGGTGGCGACCTCGCTGGTTCCATCGCGAGCCGCCTGCATCGCCGGCAAACCCGATTCCTTCTTTCTGACGATATTTTCCAGAACGACGATCGAATTATCGACCAGCATGCCGATCGCCAGCGCAATACCCCCCAGTGACATGATATTCAGCGATATTTGGCTGCTGTGCATCATCAAGAATGTGCCGACGACCGAAACCGGGATCGCGGCGCCGATAATAAAGGTCGCGCGTGCGTCACGAAGGAAAAAATACAACACCAGGATGGCCAGCAGGCCACCCCAAAGTGCGGCTGAGCGAACCTGGGAAATTGCGTTGGAAATAAATGTGGACTGATCGTAAATCGTGATCAGTTTCATGTTGTCGGGCAGGTCTGCTTCGATATTTTTCAATCGTTGCTTGATTCGATTGGCCACCTGGACCGTATTTGCGTCACCTTCTTTGTAAATCCCCAGTTCCACGGACTCCTGGCCATCGACCCTGGTAATTGCCTCCCGTTCCTTGAAACCGCGTTTGATCTCCGCGATGTCACGCATATAAATGATGCGGCCATCGACGTTGGCAACGATGGCGTCGGCGATTTCATCGATGTTCTGGAATTCATTGATGGTGCGGACGAGGAATCTTTGCGATCCTTGTTCGAGCCGCCCGCCGGACAAGTTGACGTTCTCCTCGCGGATTCTGCGGGTGACGGTTTCGATGGACAATCCGAGCTGAGCGAGCCGACGCTGATCGACCAGGACCTGAATTTCGTCTTCGAGGCCGCCGCTGGTCTTGACCGCAGCCGTGCCATCGCTGGCCTCGAGATCCGTTTTTAGCCGTTCTTCGGCAAAACGGCGCAGGGCCTTCAGGCGGTCTTCGGCATTTTGAAACTTGATCTCGGCATCCGGGGCCTCGATCAGCGCCAGGCGCATGACCGGCTCGCTCGACGGGTCGAATCGCAGGAGCATCGAACGGCTGGCTTCCAACGGGAGTTGCAGGATGTCGAGTTTTTCCCTGACATCCACACCGGCGATGTCCATATCGGTGCCCCAGGCAAACTCGAGTACGACATCGGATTGGCCCGAGCGGGACACAGACCGGACCCGGCGGACATTCTTGATTACGCCCACCGCCTCTTCGACCGGTTTGGTAATCAGGCTTTCGACCTCGATTGGCGCCGCGCCGGTTAAATTAGTACGGACTGTCATGGTGGGATAAGAGAGGTCTGGCAGAAGATTGACCTTGAGCCGGGACAGCGAAACCATGCCGAACATGATGACCGCCACAGTGAACATCATGATGGTCACTCGGCGCTGGGTGGCAATATCAATAAGTCGCATGGGTTCCTTCCGTTTTTATGACGGGCTGTAATGCGTCAAGTGTTGGGTTGTCAACCGCTGGCGGGGTTGACTATCGAAATCCTGGTGCCGTCTTTCAGACCGGACTGGCCGACAATGACGATCTCTTCGTCTCCTGTCAGGCCTTCCAGGATTTCAATATTTCCATCGCTGGTATAGCCCGTAGTGATCGGGCGGCGGCGCGCTACTCCATCCTCAATGACATAAACAACAGTGTCCAAGTCGCCTACGATGATCGCGGAGCGGTGAACCAGAATCGCCTGTTCGCGCTGGTCGAAAACAATGTTGAAGCGACCGAACATACCCGGCTTCAGTTGACCCTCGCTTGCCGCCACTTCAACAGTGACTTTGAAGGTGCCGGTTTCGGGCGAGACGGTCGGGCTTATCCTGGCTACCACGCCGGAAAAGGTTTTTTCCGGTATGGCGTCGACGGATATCCTGACCGGTTGCCCCGGGCGCAGTTTGCGAAATTCGCGTTCGGGAACGTGCAGATATCCCAGCAGGGGATTCATGTCGCTGATGTGAAATACCGGTTCATCGGCACTGATCGTGTTGCCAAGTTTGACATATCGATCCGCGACTACACCGTCTATGGGTGCCTTGATCTCGGTGTAACTGAGCTCCAGGCGAGCCATATTGTAAGCGGCTCTGAGCGAGTCCATTTCGTACCTGATATTTTCGAACGCGTCCGCGCTGATCAGACCCCGTTCACGGAGGTCCGTGTTTCTTTTGTGTTCTTGTTCCAACTTTGAAAGATTGGCTCTTGCCTGTTGGGCTTCCAGGCGCAGACGGTCGCCATCCAAACGCGCGAGTATCTGGCCGGATTTGACGATATCGCCTTCTTCGACCAGCAATTCGACGATTTCTCCGCCGACCTTGGCGACTACTTCGGCTTCGCCATCGGCCTCGAGGGCCGCCGTTGCTGAGTAGACGGCGAAAATGTCACCGCGGGTCGGGTGGCCCACTTCCACCGGGATGGCGGCAGTCTCTTCTTCATCGGCCGCGTCCTTGTCGTCATCGCCGCTGGCTTGCATTTCGCATGCGCCAAGGACCATCAGCGGTAGTAGAAAAAGCACCCGTCGATACAATGGCCGGATACGCATCGAGCCGAACTCCCTTGGTGACTTTGTTAGCGCGCCTCAACCGGCGTGTTCGGTTACCAGTGTCCCGTCTCGCAGGCCACCTTGACCAATGACGACCACGGTATCCGAGTCGCTGATTCCATCGAGAATCTCCACCATGCCGCGATCGGTGATGCCGGTTTCAATGATTCTCCGGCGTGCTATGCCGTCTTCAATAACGTAGAGGCTTTTTTCGATATCCTCTTCAAGGATAGCTTCTGCCGGAACCATGACCGCATTGTCATGTACATCATAAACCACGGCAACCCGCGCAAACATGCCGGGGCGCAGAGTGCCACTGTGGTCAAGAATTCTGAGCGTCACCCGGAAAGTGCCTGTTTTCTGGTCGATACGGGGGCTGATACGCTCAATCGTGGCTTCGAAGATCTCCGCGGGCAGGGCATCTGCCTTGATATCCGCGGTCTGGCCCACCTTGAAACGACCCATGTTTTGTTGCGGTAGGTAAAGTTCCAGAATGAGCTGACTCGGGTCAGTGATGATAAACAGCCGCTGATTCACCTGCAGGTGATTGCCCGTTTTGACCAGGCGCTCGGCGATCACGCCGTCTATCGGGGCTTTGACCTGGGTGTACCCGTAATCCAGGCGTGCGATTTCATAGGCGGCTTTTAATGCGTCCGCTTCGTATCTCAGGTTTTCAAAGGTTCCCGGCGCAACCAGATCGAGCTCCAGCAGGTTTTGGTTCCGCTCATATTCTTTCCTGGCCCGTTGGTACTCGGCACCGGCTCTTTGCATCGCCAGTTTCAGGCGTTCTCCATCCAGACGGGCGAGTACCTGGCCAGCCTTAACCCGATCGCCTTCTTCGACCAGGATCTCGACCAGGTCGCCTTTGACTTTAGCAACAACAGGCGCTTCAAAATCTGCTTCCAGGACGCTGGTACCGGTATGGCGGGCATATATATCGCCCCGGTGGACCCGTATTACGCTGACCGGAATCGATGCCTGGACGGCCGATTCCGCTTTCGCATCCGTACTGCTGGCTTCAGTGGTGCCGCATCCGCCAAGGGCTGCGCTACCGGCAAGAAGTATAAAAGCTGAGAGATATTTCCAGAATTTCATAATGAGCCTGCTGTTTGAGAATAGCGAGTGAAGATAGTTCACTCAATTAGTGTTGTAGTGAAGTATAACACTAGAGATGTAAATCGCAATGGGTGCCGGGGAAAATTGGTGATTATTCGGCTATGAGTTTGTAACTGACTGTTTTTATTTAAGAAAGTAATGAGCCGTTCGAGGCATGGTTTTTGCCGTGGGCCCGATCCGATTCGAGTCAGTTCAAAGATTCGCTGGATCCGCGCAGGCTCGCGGTGACCTGGCCATCCAGATTTGCCATATCTGCGACTATTTGCGCAGCTTCCTGGAGTATGAAATCCTGATTTTCGAGTTCTTCCAGTGCCTCGATCGAGTCCAGGGGCGGCAATCCGTGTTTAGCACGGCGAGTGTTTTCCCTCGCCAGGCGCTCTTCACGTATTTTTTGCTGCTGCTGGCGTCGCACTTCCAGGTTCAAAGAGACCGTATCCTGGTTGCGGATGTCTGCAAACGCAGCGTACTCGTCGATCAGAAAATTGAAATCGGGATCGGTCTTGGCCCGCAGCGAGTGGCTTTGGGCGATCAAATTGATGGCTTCACCAAGCTCGAGATCGACTGTGTAAGCTGTCGCATCGATATGGTCCCAGGGCAGGGCGCTCTCCCGGGTGCTTTCGCCAACCACGCTGGCATCGACCAGCGACGGCATTTCAATATCCGGATGTACGCCACGATGCTGGGTACTTTCCCCGCTGACCCGGTAAAACTTGCCTATCGTCAGTGTCAACTGACCAAAACCAGGGTCCGAAGTGCGCGGCGCGTACCTGTCCAGCGAATAAAGATTCTGGACCGAACCCTTGCCAAAGGTTCGCTGGCCCAGGATCACGCCCCTTTCATAGTCCTGGATAGCGGCGGCGAAAATCTCGGACGCCGATGCGCTGAATCTATTGACCAGGACCCCGAGCGGTCCGTTGAACACTTCCCCAGGATTCGGGTCTTTGAGAATCTCGATTCTGCCATTGGTCTGGCGGACCTGGACCACCGGTCCGTCTTCGATGAATAACCCGCTCAGTTCCTGCGCCTCGGTCAAGTGTCCGCCACCGTTGCTCCGCAGATCCATGAGCAGTCCATCGATACCTTCTTTTTGCAATTCCTGCAACAGACGACGGACATCCCTGGTCGTGCTGGTGTAGTTTTCGTTACCCGACATTCTGGCTTCAAAATCCTGATAGAAACTCGGTACGGTAATCACGCCGATCCGCAATTCCTGGTCGCCACGCTGGATCGTAATGATTTCCTTCTGCGCGGCCTGCGCTTCGAGCTTTATTTTGTCTCTGACCAGCCGCAATATTCTTTCTTCCGAGCCCGGCACAGCGCCGGCCTCCAGGATCTGCAGACGCACAACGGTTCCCCCCGGCCCCCGAATCAGCTGGACCACATCATCCAGACGCCAGCCGACGACATCGACCATTTCGCCGTCCTCGTCCTGGCCGACGGCCGTGATCCGGTCGTTGGGCGCCAGGCTTCCGTCTATGGCCGCAGGGCCGCCGGGAAGGATATTCATCACCATTACGAAGTCGTCGTCGATTTGCAGGGATGCGCCTATGCCTTCATAAGAGAGGCTCATTTGAATCCGGTATTCTTCTGAAGTCCGTGGGAGCAGATAATTGGAATGAGGATCGAGCGTATGTGTGTAGGCGTTCATGAAAGATTCAAAAACGTCGTCACTTTCGAGCTGGGCCAGGTTTTTCTGAGCCCTGGTGTATCTTTTCTCAAGAATTTCACGGGTTTCCGGCCAGTCTTTTCCGGTCAGGAACAAACGCAAGGCGTCGCTCTTTACGCGTTGCCGCCAGAGGTCGTCCATTTCTTCGGGTGTATCGATCCAGTCGTTTCCCGAACGGTCGAACTGGTATTGTTCGTGCACCGAAAAATCCGGTTCTGTTTCCAGTAACCCCAGGCTATACGCGAGCCTGTTCGTATTGCGTTGCCTGAATACCGAGAAAATCCGGAACACAGGATCCAGGTTTCCGCTGCTGACGGCGTCGTCCAAAATTGTTCTGTACGACTCGAATCCCTGTATGTCCCTGGCGTAAAAAAACATCCGGTTGCCATCAAGGGTCTCCAGGAAACGGTCGAACACCTTGGATGACAATGCATCGTTGACCCGTGGCTCACTGTAATGATTGCGTTCGATAAATTTGGTTACCAGGCGGCTGACCGCACTGTGCCGATCGCTGTGCCGCAATTGGCCAGCGGATTGATCGTCGATTCCCGGAACTGCGCGCGCATCGTTAGCGGCCAGTGACAACAATATCAGCGAGGAAAACGCCAGGGTCAGTGCGAATTTCTTGGCAACGGCCATACTTTTCCTATCCTTATTCATAGCGACATCAATCAGTCGCAATTCATTGCAACAGTCGCCTAAACTATGGGTTGTGCGGTCTGCAATCAAGCATCTGGTTAACGTTTTGGACAACTTCGGAGGGAAAAAATGCTGCCATTGACCATAATTACCGCCATTTTGCTCGGTTCAAGTGCAGCCATCACCGCCAGTTTGAGCGTTGTCGCGTTCCTGTTTTTCCTGATGGTCGATGAATATCCTCATTTGCAAGCCCAGTTTGTGCCGCTGCTCAAAGGCACAGGTCTGTTCCTTTTACTGACAATCTGTTGCGTGCTTGGTTTTTTTGGGCTGCTCAAAAAAACCATCTGGCGATGGTGGGGTCAGGCGTCAATGTGGACAATGCTGCTGGTCATCGGCCTTTATTACTGGCCCGGCCAATAAAACGCTGGTCGGGGACTAAAGCAGCGAGAACGGCGACCGGCCCCTACCGGATCGTCTCGACCGATCCCGGTCCCGGCGCCGGCGCCGGCGCATGCGTTGCTGAAGAGATATTCGTCTGTGTTTGAGCCATTCTTCACGGGATACATGATCCGCTTTGCCCAGCCTGCGTCTGCGGGTCTCTTCCGTGGCCCGGTATTTGCAAAAATCCTGATACGCCTCAATCTCATGCCTGAGTTCGCGCACAACGAGTTCGACCATGATCGCATCATCGAGAAATCCGAGTCCGGGAATATGGTCGGGTATCAAGTCCTCGGGCTCGCTGAAATATGCCAGGGCATTCAGAATCCTGCTGATTTCCGTGGCCGGTAGGTTCCATTCCTCGTCCTGGATCATCTGCACCATGACTTCCAGTTTCATCAGCCGCTCGCTGATGAAATCCGGCGTCTTTACGGAGCGGACCTCGGCCAGCAGTTCGTTGGCAGCGCTGATGATTTCCTCGGCGCTGAGGTTTTTTGCCGCTGCGCGCGCTTCGCGCATAATGGTCTGGAAATGTTTTAGATCGGAAGGAGCCAGTTCAAAAGTAATTCTCAGCGGCATGCCGTCTCTCCCCAAAGCGTATTGCCAATGGCGTATTGTTATGGCTGGCAGCGTACCCGGCAAGCCACAGGTGGTCAATTATTCATGCCTTGCTGCCACTGGCTCGAGGCTACAGAGTTTGGCGATCACGCTATATGATTTTCGAATGGCACGGAAGACGGGAACTAGCCAGTGCTAAAATTGCCAAAAGTGTTAGCGCGGGCAATTGGGCTTGTAGTTTCCCGGGTATAGGTTCCAAATAGCCTTTATGGAGACCGGGAATCAGGGTCCGGTAGTTCGCAAAAGCGGTCGAACAAAATGGCAAGAGACATCATGAGGAAAGTCAAAAATCGTTTTTTTGCCTCTGGGTTTATCCTGAGGCTTGTTGCAGTATGGATGCTGGCAGCCGCCATCGTGATGCTGGTCCTGGTTGTTGATAGCGCCCCGGTGGCAACGAAAAATGATGCTTCGACAATGGCCCTCGTTGGCGATGGTACCGACCTCGTATTGCGAATTCGTGGCCTGCCTTATTCGCAGACCGCGAATCGTTATGGCAACCGGGTTGCGATGTTGGAAGCGCAACTGTTGATCAGGACCCGCCTGCTGACCGGAGAGAACGGCATTTCCAGGTTGCTGATTGACGCCAGGCTGGTTTCGAGCGATGGACAGAAAATCTGGTCAAGCACGACGATCAGCGAGTATAAAGGGCTCGAGTTTGTCCAGGAAGAAATCGGCCGAACCCTGACCGAGGCAATGCAGTACGTGGGCGTGGATGGCGGCAGGATTTCAATCTAAAGTGAACAAGACTATCCTGACATCGCTGCTTTGTTTCTCGCTTTTGTCCGCCTGCGCGATCCGCGAAGAGCAAACCAGTCGCCGGACGGTCGACATGACTCATGTGAAATCGCTCAATCAGCAGGCAAAATTCCGTAACGTCGATATCATCTGGGTCAACCCGCCGACCATCATAGAGAACGGAACAACAACCACAATAAAGATACCGTTACGAGGCGGGGATGCCGATTCCGTCAGCGACGCTGAGAAGAAAAAAAATCCGCAGCAACAATAAGCAGCATCGCACAAACCGGCCGGCAGCCTGCATCACAATGGTTTATGCTCCCCCGCGAGCTTTCCAACAGTGAGATCTGACATGTTCCAAGCGCCACGATGGCCATTATTAGTTTGCGTTTTGCTGGTTGCCTGCGAGTCCGCATCTCCCCCGGATGAAAATCTGTTCAGGTTCTCCGCGAGCCGTGTTTCGACAGACGTGCAGCGGTTGGCATCGGATGAGTTTCAGGGCCGCGCGCCCGGAACCGAAGGGGAAAAAAGGGTTCTCGACTTTCTGGTCGCCCAATTTGAGGATATTGGCCTGCAACCGGCTAACGCTGGCAGCTTTCTGCAAGCCGTGCCTTTGGTAAGTCTGACCGCCAGCCCCGACATGACTCTGGATATAGAGGGCCCGGAATTTTCGGCCCGTTATGCCGTGGGTAGCCAAACGACGCTATCGACCAAACGAGTGCAGCGGGAGATTACGCTGGATACCAGCGAAATGGTGTTTGTCGGCTATGGGATAGTGGCGCCCGAGTATGGCTGGGACGATTACGCCGCTGCCGATGTCCGCGGGAAAACCGTCGTCATCCTGGTCAACGATCCGGGTTTTGCGACCGCCGACCCGGAGCTTTTTCGCGGCAATACAATGACTTATTACGGTCGCTGGACCTACAAGTACGAAGAGGCGGCACGGCAGGGTGCGGCAGCTGCTTTGATCATCCACGAAACAGATGCGGCTGGTTATGGCTGGAACGTCGTCGCAACCGGTTGGTCGGGAGAGCGATTTGACCTGGTGCGCGCGGATGGCAACCAAAGCAGGGTGGCCGTAGAAGGCTGGCTGAGCGGAGCGACGGCATCAGAGATCCTCGCGGCTGCCGGACTCGACCTGGAATCCGCACGACAAATGGCGCTGGCCAGCGATTTTCAGGCGATTGAATTGGGGCTTACTGCGTCCACTCGATTGAGCAATGAAATCAAGACCCTGGACTCCAGTAATGTTGCGGGCCTGCTCGTGGGGACCAAGAGGCCCGGCGAAGTCATCATTTACATGGCGCATTGGGATCATCTGGGTATAAAGCCAAACCTGGAG
This sequence comes from Pseudomonadota bacterium, assembly GCA_022572885.1. NCBI lineage: Bacteria > Pseudomonadati > Pseudomonadota > Pseudomonadota bacterium. The sequence goes on from JACZVC010000011.1 coordinate 52,633, forward strand.
GGAGACCAAATCTTTAACGGTGCGGTCGACAACGCAACCGGAACCGCCGCGATTATCGAGCTGGCGCGGGCGTTTTCCGCGATGGAGCCGGCGCCGGAAAGATCGATACTGTTCCTGGCCCTGACCGGTGAAGAATCCGGCCTGCTGGGTTCCGCGTGGTATGCGGAGCATCCGTTGTTCCCGCTGAACCAGACTGTCGCCGCTTTGAATTTCGATAGCCTGATCACCGATGGCGCGACCCGGGACATTACCGTTTTTGGTCTCGGTAGTTCGGAACTCGAAGAATACCTTGCGCGGGCAGCGGCAAAGCAGGGCAGGGTGCCGGTCAACGAGCCGACGCCCGAAAAAGGGTATTTTTTCCGCTCAGATCATTTCAACCTGGCCAAGGTCGGCGTTCCCGTTTTGTACGCCGAGGCTGGAGTGGATAATCTGCAACATGGCCGCGAATGGGGTGTGGCGCGAATGCTGGATTACCGCCGCGACCGATATCATCAGGCCGCGGACGAATATAGCGCCGACTGGGACTGGGGTGGCGTTTTGCAGGATCTCGAGTTGTATTTCGAGATTGGCCGGGAGCTGGCAGCGGAGACCACTTTTCCGAACTGGTACGAGAAAAGCGAGTTCAGGGCCCGCCGTGACGAGAGCAGAAGTTCGGTGGACTGATCCCACCCACCGAACCGAAAAGCCTTAAATTATCTTGCCTCGGGTGACGACGCACCGCTGAGATCTTTTTTCTCGTAGGTCAATGACTCGGCGTGAACCAGGGGCGGCGAAAGCGGGCCGACGGGCCTGCTAGCGAGGCTGTCAGACCTCGTACCGGTCCGGTAAGCTCTTGGCCTGATTTTTTGCGAAAAGTTCAGCCCGGCAAATCCGTCGCTGTTGATGCCGAAGAAAATTTTTGAACCACTGGTCTGCCAAAAAGTAAACAACGGCAATTCTTCAATCCGAGAAATTTTCTGTACCCAGGATTGCTCTTCGCGGACCAGGAGATAGACAGTTTTATGCGTAAATTCGGTCCATTCGCTTGGCGAACCCTGTTGTCGGATGGCGCGCTGATCGGTGCCAATGACTGGGTGTAACCGAAAGGCGCGCCAGGAAGCCGGCGCAACTTGTTCGGCCTGAACCTGGTAGACGCTATTCGCACACCAGCCGTCATTGCAGCCGACCGCAACCGGCATTAGAGCCGCCTGCAGTTCAGGTTGCTCCTGAGCATGCGCGGCGCAGGCCGCGGCCAGCGGGATCAATGGTATGAGCCAGGCTGCGATCCTTTTCATCCTGAGCTGTCCCCCGGATACTGAAAATGGCTTCGGGTCGTTTCTCACCCTACCGGTCATCCAGCGGCAAGATGTAACGGCCGTCACATTCCTGCTCGCTCTGATTATGTCAAATTACTCGTAAACCATGGGCGGGGCACAAAACTACGGCCAGACGTGCGCCTGGTGCGGCAAAGAGTGCGTCTTTTTAACGCCGGCAGCACTCTAAATACTGAGATCGGAAAGTTTCCTGAGGCACAGTTCACGATGAACCATTTACAAAGACACAGTTTGCAGCTGCTCGGTCGGCAAGAAACATCAGCCCGTTCGACCAGGAGGATTATCGCCGCGCGCCGGCGAGTCGCGCCAGCGAACTGACAGGCGTTTCCCGCCAAGACTGAAATTGATGTCCTGCGGCTGGTTCGAGGCCGCTCCCCATGGCGTCGGGGCCATTCCCTGCCCGATTCTGTATCATACGCAACTTGACGCCGGTCCCTGAGCCTGGTTGAGGCCTGGGCTCGTCGCTATTAGGGGAGTTGCCAGATGCCCGTCGTTTTTTTGATCGCGATTTTATTGTTTTTACCGATGAACGGTCAGTCGGCAGACGTATTGATTGACCATGCGAACGGCTATGCGGACACTGAGCAACGATTTACCTGGATGACGATACGCGATGGCCGGGTCGTCGCCATCGGCAACGGAGAGGCGCCGCAAGCCGAATATTCCAGCGTCGTCGATATGCAAGGCAAGACTTTGATGCCTGGGCTGATCGACGCGCACGGACATGTACTGGGGCTGGGGCAGTACCGTATGCGAGTCGACCTGGTCGGTAGCGACAGTCTGCAACAGGCGCTGGGGAGAGTAACTGAACAGGCCCCGCCGGGCACGGGCTGGGTTCTGGGCCGTGGCTGGAACCAGGTCCTGTGGCCGGGGAAAAAGTTTCCAACTGCTGCCGATCTTGACCGGGTAATAGCCGACCGCCCGGTGTGGCTGGTTCGCATCGATGGTCACGCGGGTTGGGCGAACACACGGGCGCTGCAGATCGCCGGTATCGACAAATCGACGCCCGACCCGGTCGGCGGGAAAATCCTTCGGGATGCCGAGGGCAACGCATCCGGCATATTCGTCGACGCCGCGATGGCGTTGATCGAACGAAACCTTGCCAGGCCTGGCGAGGATGAAATTCGCCATGCACTGGAAGTGGCGCAAAAAGAGCTGAACAGCCTGGGCATCACTTCCGTGCACGATGCCGGCGTGGATACGGAAACGCTGGCGGTCTATAAGGAAATGGTCGATGACGGTGAGCTGTCCGTGCGCATCTACGCAATGATTTCGGATGCCGGCGAGAACCTCGATGCCATCGGCAAGCCGCTGCTTTCATACGGTGGCGACCAGTTGACTGCGCGCAGCGTCAAGCTTTATATCGATGGGGCCCTGGGCAGCCGCGGGGCGGCGATGATTAGCGATTACTGCGATGAGCCAGGCAACAAGGGCCTGGTATTCTCTAGCCAGGATGAACTCGACCGGATGGTGTCGAAGGCGCTGGGCATGGGGTTCCAGGTTGGTATTCATGCGATCGGCGATCTTGGCAACCGCATGGCCCTGGATGCTTTTGCAAAGGCTCAGCAAGGCGATAGCGTGCGCTATCGCAATCGAATAGAACATGCGCAAATCGTCGCACTTGAGGATATTCCCAGATTTGCCAGTCTTGGTGTCATCGCGTCCATGCAGCCTGTGCACGCGACCAGCGATAAAAACATGGCGGCCGACCGGGTGGGCGAAAAACGCCTGGCCGGCGGGTACGCGTGGCGCAAGTTTCTCGATAGTGGGGCAGTCATCGCGGCGGGTTCTGATTTTCCCGTGGAATATGCCAATCCGTTCCACGGTATTTACGCGGCGGTCACCCGGTTGGACCAAAACGGCGAGCCGCCCGGTGGCTGGTATCCGGGTGAGCGCATGACTCTGGCTGAGGCGGTGAGGGCATTTACTGTCGATGCCGCCTATGCGGCGTTTCAGGAGAATGAGCTCGGCGACCTGCAGCCAGGAAAATGGGCGGATTTCATCGTGCTCGATCGCGATTTATTCAAGGCGGATAAATCCGAGCTTTGGCAAATACAGGTTGAAGAAACCTGGCTGGCCGGCGTTCGTGTTTTTGCCCGTCAGTGATTGACTAGCCGCTAGCGGCAAGACATGTCGGCACACAAGTTCTCAGAAAGCGAGCAGCAACTTTTGCGGAACCTGGCCCGGGAAAAAAACGACACCGGGTCTATCCTGGAGTTGTCCAGAATCTATCTTCGCACCGGGCGCGCCGATCAGGCGCTGATCCTCCTGGCGGGTTTGGCGGAACGACAGGGCATGGCGCTCAAGAGCCTGGCCCTTGCCCTCAGTGGCCGGAATGCTGAAGCAATTGCCCTGGCCAGGTTTTCAGCCGAGCCCAAAGAGGACCCGCATTTACTGCATATGCTGGCATACTGGCTGAATCAGCAAGGATGCTACGCGCAGGCGCTGGGCATTTTTCAGGCAGCGCTGTCCCGGGCGAGCAGCGATGCGGGCATACGTCATGATTACGCGATCGCCTTGCAGCGGACTGGCAATTTGCAGGATGCGCTTTTGCAATACCAGGCGGCTTTCGGCCAGGACAGCGGAAATCCGCACCTGGCTTTCAATCTTGCGTTGGCGCTGGAACAGTCTGATCGACTCGACGAAGCCATGTTGCAGATTGAGAAGGTGTTGGCGATCGCGCCAGAACACCTTGGCGCACTGTACCGGCGCAGTTATCTGCAGCGCCTGCTTTGCGCCTGGAAGAATTATCCGAGCGACCTGGCTGAATTGTCGGTGGCGCTCGAGCGCCACCTGGACAACCCCGGTGTGGAAATGATTTCACCCTATGGCCTGAATATTCATTTTCCCGACGGCAAGCTGCACGATCGTGCCGCGGCCTGTTACGCAAAACAAATAACAGAACAGGCGATGAATCAGGGGTCGTTGCAGCCGGTCAAACAACTCAAGAAAAGCGGAAGATTGAACATTGCTTACCTTTCACCCGATTTTAATTCGCACGCGGTGGGCAGCCTGATCAGCGGTCTGTTTGCCTGTCACGATCGGAAAAAATTCAAGGTGTTTGCCTACTCTTTGGCACAAAATGGCGATGGGATTCAACAACAAGTCGAGACCGGCGTCGATGTCTATCGTGATGTTTCCCTGGCTGCGCCGGCAAGGATCGCCGCACAGATATCGGGAGACGATATCGATATCCTGATCGACTTGGCCGGCTATACGAGAAACGCGCGGCCGCAGATTCTCGCGATGCGGCCGGCGTTGTTGCAGGTTTCTTTCCTGGGTTATCTAAACACGATGCAGGCGCCGTTCATCGATGCGGTGATTGGCGATGATGAGGTGTTGCCGAAAGGCGAGGACTCTGTTTTTAGCGAGCACATATTGCGCTTGAACCGATGCTTTCTACCGGCCACGCCAAGAGACGTCGGTTCGAGTCCTGGCCGGGCGGAACTCGGCTTACCGGCGGATGCGTTCGTTTTTTGCTCTTTCAACCACAGCTACAAATTGCAGCCGCGAATTTTTGCGCTGTGGATGAAAATTCTGCGAACGGCTGCAGGGAGCGTTCTCTGGCTGTTGGCGGACCGGGCGACCATCAGGAATAACTTGCTCGCGGCCGCAGCCGAAGCGGGTATCGATCCTGAGCGGCTGATATTTGCCGACCGGGTGCCATTGACAGAACACCTCGCCAGGATGAAGTCTGCGGACCTGCTACTCGATACGCCGGATTACAATGCCGGCGCAACCATAATCGCCGCCGCGCAGGCCGGATTGCCAACCCTGACCCTGCGTGGCAATCGAATGCTTGGCCGGATGGGTGCATCGCTCAATAAGACGCTGGGGCTCGATGAATTGATTTGCAACACGGCGGAGGAATACCTGGATCGCGCGCGTGGTTTGGTCAAAGACCGGGACAGGCTTGGCGCCATACGCGGCCGCCTCGAAAATGCCGCGGCGGGGAAGCTGTCGATAAGGGAATACTGTGAAGACCTGGAGAATCTGCTGCTAAGACATTACCGGCAGGAATCAGTGCGCCCGCATATTTCACCAAAGCCCAGGCAAAGAGAAAGGTCCAACTGAACTAGCGGGTACTTTTTTTGACGGGTTCCCAGCGTTTATTGCTGTCGAAACTTCCGCTGTTGTACGGATCGAAGCCATGCGGCTCCAGTTCCAGATCGGGGTTGTCGAGGATATCCAGGACGGTCCTGACATGGTCTTCTTCTTCAACCACCTCTGGTTTGGGCGGTGCTTTCAGGTAGCCCTTCAAAGCCGACTGGCCGCGCGATATCAATGACGGCTGATTTACACCAGGAAACTGCGCCGGCTGGGCTGCCGAAGACGCAGAATCTTTGCGAAATCGCTTAAATAGGCTTTTCATCATCGTATCCCATGCATACACGAACGAACCGTACCGGGCCGTTGGTGACAATATTTACATAACTGTTGGAAAAAAGCGGGGTTTCGATGCTTTTAAAGATCAGATATGAGACCTGCGTCACATTCTTATGTCGGGAAATCATTAGGAACCCCGGGGGAAAGCCACACTGCTGCATTGCAAAAAGATTAGCCTATTCCGCGTCAAGCCCTTTGTGTCTGGCGGCACTCCGATTAAGAACCAGCCAAAGCCATATCAGCAGTCGGATCAACGACAGAAAAAGGTAGAGTGAACCAACCAGCAGCCAGGCTATGCCCCTGCCATCGAGCAAAGAGCCAAACAGGTCGATGTAGAATGCGGCGAGTGAGTCGATTTCTCCATAGGGGCCCAGTATTCGACTGCCCACCATGAATATCAGGGCGGGGACCAGCCACATGCCGAGCGCAAGTAAACCGAGCAACAGAAACGCTTCCGTTTTCAGCCGCTGCCAGGGCCAGCCTCGCCCTGAAGATCGTTCGTTTTCCATTCAGTTTTTCGCCATGAAAGTTGACTGCGACAGACTAGCAAGTTTTGTTGCCATCTCAAACGTCTACTTGGGTACAATCGCATGGTGCCAATATCGAGGTGGTCCGACATGAATTACATTGGAGACTGGTTTCGCAAACGAATGTCTGACCCGCAGATGGTCTTGTTGGGCATTGTACTGCTGACCATCAGCGCGATCATTTATTTTACCGGCAGAATTCTCGCACCGGTTTTTGCCGCCGTGATCATTGCCTACCTGTTGCAAAGTATTATGCAGCGGCTTGAGAATCTTCATGTGCCGAGAATCGTTGCCGTTTTGATTGTTAGCCTGGGGTTCCTGGCGCTGCTCCTGAGTCTTTTCCTCGGCCTGATTCCTGTCGTCGTTGCGCAACTTTCTGAACTGGTGCAGCAGGCGCCGGCAGTCGTCAGCCGGTTGCAGCAACAGTTGCTGGATCTGCCGGTACGCTATCCGGAATACTTTACCGAGAGCCAGGTCAGTGAGTTCGTCAGCAGGCTGGGCAGCGAGCTTGTCGGTCTAGGCCAGAAAGCGATTTCCTTTTCGCTGACCTCGGTGCTGACCCTGGTCACCGTCATTGTTTACCTGATACTGGTTCCGATGATGGTCGTGTTCATGATTCGTGACCGCGCGTTGCTGACCGAGTGGTTTGCCAGTTTTCTGCCACGGGACCGGCAGGTTACCACCGACGTCTGGACAGAGGTAAATGCCAGTATTAGCAATTATGTCGATGGCAAAGTACTGGAAATCATGATTATCGGGGTTACGAGTTTTCTGGTTTTTTCCTTACTGGGGCTGGAATACGCGGTTTTGCTCGGGGCAATTACCGGTTTCTCTGTTTTGATCCCGTATATTGGCGCCGCCGTCGTCACCTTGCCGGTGGCGCTGCTTGCCTATATCCAATGGGGCTTCGAGCCATCGTTTTATTACGTCGTTATTGCTTACCTGGTAATCCAGGCTCTCGATGGAAACTTGCTGGCGCCGTTGTTGTTTAGTGAAGCGGTGGATCTGCACCCGGTTGCGATCATAGCGGCCGTGTTGCTATTCGGCGGGTTATGGGGATTCTGGGGCGTATTTTTTGCCATCCCGCTGGCAACAGTGGTCAAAGCCGTGTTGCGGGCCTGGCGGCTTCGAAACCCGGAACCTGAGGTGGAAGACATAGAGGCAGAGGCAGAGGCCTAGGGGTTTTGCAGGGTTTTCCCGCTTTCTCGCCACCAGGCGCAAAATTCATCGAAGTCGATTTCGTTGTCGCCGTTGGTGTCCATGGCCTCGAACGCAAGGCGGGCGATGTCGTCAACCCGGCTTAGCCCCATCGAGCGTAAAAGCCTGGAGAATTCTTCGTAGTCGATTGACCCGCTGCCGTTGGTATCGATATTGGCAAAATGAGCTTGCAGTTCCAATTTTTCGTCATGCACGTTGCCGTCTCCTAGCGATGGGACAGGAAAATACGCAGTCGCGTCACAACATACCAGACGGCAGCCGCCAGGCCGATACCGATATACCATGGCGATGGCAGATTCTTCCCCTGAGTTGTTTCCAGCAATATGAGTCCAATGCAAATGACGAGCAAGGTCATCGCCAGGGCAAGCTGCATTTTCATAGCGGTCGATTTCTTGCGTTGCCGCGAACGTTGGCGGGAGGTGAGTTCAGGGTCGTCGCCGCTCACATCTTCATGGCAATGCGGGCAGCGGGCGGCCCTGGTCGAGATTTTCTTCCGGCAGACCGGGCATTGGGTAATCGCCATTTTATTTCTTCCCACTTCCGGCAATCCGGATGTCGTCGCTGGCTTGGGTGAAAAAACGCAGCAGGCGTTCGTTGCCGCGGTTTGGCCAGATATGGCCGGCATTATACAAACCGTAAACCATCATGGCGCCGCCGGATTTCGGGTAAAGCAAGGTACAGCAGTCCTCATAATCCGTTTGTTCTCCGCTTGCCTGGTTGTGCCGGGCCAATGCTTTTACCGTCTTGACCCACTGGTCCTGGTACCGGGTGCCTTCCCTGCGGCCAAACAGGTATATAAAAGGCTTGGGTGGCGTATCCGACCGGAAATCCGGTTGCAAGGCCCCGATTACCGCATAAGCCACAAAGCTGTCGGTACGTTCCTTGAGCAGCAGGAAGGTGAAGTGCCCGCCATTTGAAAAACCGGCCACATAGGTTTTTTGAGGGTCCACGTCGAACATCGTCGTCAGCCGCTGGAGCAGGCGGTCGGTGAATTTCAGATCGCGGTCAGCGTACTGACCGACACGGCCCTGCCAGCCACGCATCGGTGGTCGGGTATCGATAGTCAGGCCTCGAGGGTAAACGACAACCGCTTCTTTCCAGTCTTTGTGCAGTTTGACGGCGCGCGCAAATTTGCCGCTGTCATCTCCGCGGCCATGAAAAACGAAAACCAGTGGAAGCTTGGTGTCACCCGGATTCGAGGGAGAAAAAACCAGCGCGCTGCGCTTGACGTCATCGATCGTCATCTTGATGACCTGGCGATCCGCGAGGGCTGGGGCGGAGAAAGCCGCAACCAGCAAAGTGACGAGAAAAACGCCTGGCAGACGGTTCGATCCCACCGGCTCGTCATGGGTTTTGCGACCAGCGTTCAATCCATTCGCCTGCGACCAGCATCCAAGCTGCAACGGGAGGAAGAACATAATGCCTAAGATACTGAAATTACTGGCCAGTTTCATCATCGCGATGATGAGCGTAACCACAGCCAATGCCGCTGATAGCCGAGAAATCGGTGACAGCTTTTCCGCCGATGGAATCGATGTCATCTCGATCAACGCCGGGGTCGGTTCGGTCGAGCTGATAGCCAGCGGTGGCGATGCAATTACCGTTCTGGTGTCAGTCGAACCGGATAACGGCTGGTTTCGCAGCGGACCTGATCGCGAGGACCTGGAAAAAATTACGCTGCAAAAGGCAACGAAGAAAGGAAAGCTTTCCCTGCGGCTTGGTTTTCCTCGTGGCTTCGACGAAGACGATATCGAGGAACACTGGGAGATCGAGGTACCCGCCAGATTACAAGCCAAGGTAAGGATCGGCGTAGGCAGGATCAGTATCGAAGGCGTAGCCGGTGGCGTGAACGTGCATGCCGGGGTTGGCGAAGTCAGGATCGATGTCCCGCGTGGCGATGTTCGTGCTCATGCCTCGGTTGGCGATGTAAGGGTCAAGAGCGCGACGAAATCGGCTGGCAACATCGAAATGGATGCGGATGTCGGCAATGTTTCATTGAAAATGAACGGCAGGAATTACGAGGCGGAACGCGGGTGGGGCCCTGGCGCCAGTCTGGAGCTGGAGGGATCCGGAGCGGATGAGTTCGACGTGTCCGCCGATGTTGGCAATGCTCAACTCACCATCAGCAGCGGCTGAATACCTGTCTCCAGCGGATTTTTATGGATAATGATTGTGGCCGGCTCCTTGCCGGCCATTTTTTGCAGCGAAGCAGAGCGGTTTTCCCAGTCGTCGATGCCCCGGGAGCAAGAAATTTCGCCGTGTGTATTGCACAGTTGCCCATCTTTTCGGATTATCTGCATAATGCGGATGAAAGGATCGATGCCGGCTCTGGATATCCGGCGCCGATACCGGCAGGAGAAAACGATGGAAGAAGCTTGGGCAAAACGCCAGGAAGACATCAGTTCGAATTTTGCGTACTTTGATAGCGACGGTAACGGCCATATCGATTTCAAGGAGTTTCAGCGCTTGTTGAAAACACTGTCGCCAAACGTAACCACCCAGCAGGCTGCCGAGGGGTTTTCGATGATCGATACCAATTGCGACGGAGCAATCGATCTGGAAGAGTTCACGGTCTGGTGGAAAACGACCTGGTGGGAATATTAAAAATAATATAAAACAATAAGTTATAATCGTTAATTAATCTAAATTATCAATGTTGATCATTTATGCCAGTCGTGCTAACACTTGGTTTTTCAGTTGTCTAACCTTATATCGGGTAAATGAAAACGGAGATAGCCAGACCCATGAGCCTGCAAGTCGACGCCGTCGCTGATTTTATTTGCCCCTGGTGCTACCTGGGGAAGAGCCGGCTCGAACAAGCGCTGAACCATATCCAGGGTACAGATCAGCCCAAAGTCTTGTGGCACCCGTTTCAACTCAATCCGGATATGCCGGTCGATGGCATGCCTTTCGACGAATACCTGGATAAACGATTCGGTGGACGCGAACTGGTCCAGCCGTTTCTCGATGAACTCACAGTCGTCGGAGAAAAAGAGGGGATTATCTTCCGCTTCGACCAACTCGAACGCATACCCAACACGCTGAATGCGCATCGCCTGATTCAGATTGCCAGTCCCGGTCTGCAACAAAACCGGCTGGTCGATTTGCTGTTCAGCAATTTTTTCGAACACGGTAGAGACATCGGCGACAATGACTTGTTGTCCGTGCTTGCCCGCCAGGCCGGTCTCGACGCGGCAGCGATCGGTAGATTTCAACGCCCGGACAGTGGATTGGCGGAAGTCCGCGCCGAAGAAAAGCACCTGCGTGAGATGGGCGTGAGCGGGGTGCCCAACTACATCCTCAACGGCAAATACGCGGTCGCAGGCGCACAGGACGCTGACGCATTGGTTCGGGTGTTCGACCAGGTGATGTTTGCCAGCGGTTCCAATCCGGCCACATCCAGCCGCCTGCACTGAACTCAGTCGGCCGCGGCGATGGGTGACAGGATTTGGATGAAGACTTTGCGTGTTTCCCGGTAGCGTTCCTTAGCTTTTGCGACTCTTCCTGCGCCGCATGAATGCCTTCTTGCAGAAGGCGGCAGGATGCCTGCGTAATCCGGCGCATTGACTTTTGTTTGCGCTGACTTCTAACCTAGGCGCCACAACGGCGGTGCCCGCCGGAACAGTTCCGAGAGCGTTTGCAGCCAGACCGATGAACCATCCCAGCGCCAAACCAATATTGTATCTGCTGATCGTGGCGCTCACGGCAGTGCCGGCATTACCCGCCGGGAGCGATACATCGAAGGGTAGCCCGTTTGTCGATTTCACCGCCGCGAGCGGGCTCGATTTCATCCACTTCAACGGCATGTCCGGAGAGTTGTATTACGCGGAGATGATGGGGCCGGGCGCCGCCCTGTTCGACTATGACAACGACGGCGACCTGGATATTTACCTGGTGCAGGGCGCAATGCTTGGTGCAGACAAAGAGATTTCCGCGGCGACTTTCCTACCGCAACATGAGCTACCGCTGACCGATCGCCTGTATCGCAACGATTATGGTGACGGTGGCTCGGATCTTGTCCGTTTCACCGATGTCACGAAAGCGGCCGGCATCGCAGCGTCGGCGTACGGCATGGGTGTCGCTGCCGGTGATTTCGATAACGACGGGCATGTCGACCTGTATATCAGCAATTTCGGCCCGAACCAGCTATTGCGTAACAATGGCGATGGCACCTTCACCGATGTAACCGCAGCCGCCGGCGTCGGCGATCCGGCGTGGAGCGTCAGCAGCAGTTTTGTCGATTACGATGGCGATGGCCTGCTCGATATCTATGTCGGCAATTACGTGGATTACACGATCGCCGGCAACAAGCCTTGCCGGTCGACGACCAGCGCCAGGGATTACTGCTCACCCAAGGTGTACCGGCCGCAAAACGACACCTTGTACCGGAACCTGGGCAACGGCAGCTTTGCCGATGTCAGCCGGGTAGCTGGAATCCATGCAGTGACCGGTGGCGCGCTCGGGGTCGTTGCCGCCGATTTCAACGGCGATATGACGATCGACATCTACGTGGCCAACGATGGCGTGCCGAACCAGTTGTGGATCAATGACGGGGAAGGGCGGTTTCACGATGAGGCGTATTTGTCGGGAGTCGCCGTGAACATGGACGGTGCGCCGGAGGCCAGCATGGGCGTGGCTGCCGCCGATTTTGACGGCGATGGCGACCTGGATCTGCTGATGACGCACCTGGCGCGGGAAACCAACACGCTGTATGTCAACGATGGCAGCGGCTGGTTCGAGGACCGAACGGCGACCGCCGGTCTGGCGGGCGCCAGTTTTGCCTATACCGGTTTTGGCACGGTCTGGCTCGATTACGATAACGATGGCTGGCTGGATTTGTTTGTCGCCAACGGCGCAGTCACACGCAACCAGCAATTGGTCGATCTCGGCGATCCCCATCCGCTCGGGCAGAAGAACCAGCTTTTTCGCAATACGGGGAACGCGCAATTCAAGCTGTTCGAGTTCGCCGATGAGCCGGTCTTTGGCGTGGCTGAGATCAGTCGTGGCGTGGCCTCCGGTGATATCGACAACGATGGGGATGTAGATCTCCTGGTAGTCAATAACGCGGGTCCGGCACGCCTGTTGCTCAACCAGGCAGGAAACCATGCTGGTTGGATTGGCTTCAGGCTGACCGATGCCGGTGGCCGCGTCGATCAGCTTGGCGCCCTGGTCAGTCTCAGTAACCAGGATGGGAAAGTCCGGCTCGGGCGCACGGCTACCGATGGCAGTTACGCATCGGCGAGCGATCCCCGGCTGGTTTTTGGTCTGGGCAAACAGGAACCCGGTAAGTACCGCGTCGATGTCGTCTGGCCTGACCGGCAACGCGAACACTGGCGCAGGCTTGATGCCGGTCGTTATCACACCCTGAGAAAAGGCAGCGGGGCCAGCGGCGAATGAGCGGGTGGCTGCATCGGCGCCATCGTACGGCCGCCGTCTCCCTGGCGGCTTTGGTTTTGTTATGGCTGGCGGGCTTTTTGCTGCCGCCAGGCAACGCCATGGCCCAGCCCCGGGCAGAAATACCCTGGCCGGACCTAGGTTCCTTCGAACCGTCCGTCGCCGAGGCGTTGCACGATGGCCGGCAGGCACTGGGGCGGGCGCTCAGCGCGGCCTCGTCTGAGCAGCAAAGCGGCGCCGCCTATGGCGAACTTGGCAGGCTCTATCTCGCGCATCATCTGATGTATGCGGCCGAAGCCGCCTTCTTGCGTGCAGTCACCAGCGATCCGAAAGATTTCCGCTGGAACTACTTGCTGGGCTACGTCCTGCAGGAACAGGGCAGCCCCGCCGAGGCGGTTCGCTGGTATCGCCAAGCGCTGTTGATCGACCCGGCTTATAGCCCTGCGGTCTTCCGGCTGGCGCAAAGCGAGCTAAGCGATGGCCGCGAGTCGGCCGCGAAAAAAAGTCTTGAGTCATTGCTGAGCCACCAGCCGGAGCACGTCGCCGCGTTGGCCGGCCTTGCCCGGATCGCGATCAGGCAGCGTGATTACCCGCGGGCGATCGCGCTGCTCGGCAGGGCTTTGCAGCTAAACCCGGCGGCGAATCAGTTGCATTACCCGCTGGCCCAGGCGCTCAGGCAAACGGGCCAGGAGCAGGCAGCGAAAAGACAGCTGGCGCTGGCCGGACAGACGCGACCGCCGGTAGCCGACCCGCTGCTGGCGGCCGTGGAGGCGTTGTCGCGCAGCAGTCAGCTCTACCTCGAACGCGGTCTCGCGCTGTTGCATGCCGGCAAAGACTCCATGGCCGTGGCCCAGATCGAAAGAGCGCTGGCGTTGAACCCGGACGATGCCTATGCCCTGGCCACGCTGGGCCAGGCCTTGCAACTGGCCGGCCGCATCGATGAAGGAGCGATCGCCTTTGAGCGCGCATTGACGCTGGGACTCGATGATCCAACCGTACACTACCGCTACGGGATGGTCTTGGAATTGCTGGGACGGCAAGACAGCGCAGACCAACAATATGCGGAAGCGCTGTTACTCGATGACAGCTTGCGCGAAGCGCGGTTGATGCTTGCCAACAGCCTGATGCGCGCGGGACGATACGCCGATGCCGGGACCCATTATCAATTATTGGCGGCGGCCGATACTGCCACTGCGGTGTTCTGGTATCGTCTCGCGCTGGCGAGTCTGGCGCAGCGCGATTGCCCGGCGGCGATTGCCGCGCTCGACCGGGCGCTCGCGATCGCGCCCGCGGATGGCGGCCCGCTCCAGTCGCTGGCGCGTGCCTATTCGGTCTGCACGCAGGTTACCGAGGAGCAGAGACAGCGGGCGCTGGAGCTGGCGCACGTGATCCACGACGCCCGCCCGGGTATCGATACGCTGGAAACGCTGGCGATGGCCAGCGCCGCCAACCGGTCCTTTGCAGAGGCGCAGGCCTTTCAGGCCCGGGCCATGCTAAAGCTCCAGCAAACGCCGGGCAGCGATGGTAAGCGGCGCATCGATCATCTGCGTTCGGTTCTCACGCGCTACGAGAACGGGTTGCTGGCGGTAATTGCTTACTCCCCGGGTGACCCGGTCATGAATCCGCAGGTGCGCCGGCGATAAGCTTATTTTCGGTAATCCAGCGGCGGCTCGCGGTCACCGAGCAACGGTTCATATATGAAATCGTCGCCGCGTTGTTCCTGAAACTCTTTTTGGACTCGGGCCAGCAACGCCGGATCGGCATACAGGTCTGTGGCAGTCAGCGCCAGGGTCTTGGCTGCCACCTGGACGCCCTTGATGCCGATGCTGGTGCCGCCGGCCGCTACCGCCTGCCAGGAGTGAGAGGCAGTGCCGGGCACCCAGGTCGCGACACGTAGCTCGACGGTCGGTACATTCCAGCTGACATCGCCAACGTCGGTCGATCCGACCGTGTTTTCCAGCCTGATCGGCATGATCGTGGCTTCGCTGCCCAAGGCATGTTCCGGTTGGTCCAGCGTGGAATAGATAGTCTCGGCATAATCCTTTTCTTTCGCGTTGTAGCTAATTCCACCGACCTTTTCCAGGTTTTTCTGCATGCTTTCGGCCAGTGTCCGGTTGTACAACAGGGCGTGATTGCCATGGATGATTTCGCGGTCCATCGTGGTGCCGGTTCCCATCGCGGCCGCTCGGGCCGCTGCTTCAACCCGTTCCCAAATTCGCAACAGCATGCGTGCGTCCGGATGGCGCACGTAATAATAGACCTCGGCAAAATCGGGAACGACATTGGGTGCATGGCCACCGGCCGTGATCACGTAATGGATACGGGTTTCCTGCGGCACATGCTCGCGCATCAGGTTAGTCATGAAATTAAAGGCTTCAACGGCATCCAGCGCCGAGCGTGCTTTTTCCGGCGCTGACGCCGCGTGCGCGGAAATTCCATGGAAGCGGAATTTGGCCGAACGGTTGGCCAGCGAAGAATAACCCCGCACCCGGGATTCGTCATCCGGGTGCCAGGCGAGCACCGCATCGACATCGTCGAACAGCCCTTCACGCACCATGTAAACCTTGCCCGAACCCCCTTCCTCAGCCGGCGTGCCATAAAGCCGCACGGTACCTTGGCTACCGGTTTGCTCCAGCCAGTGCTTCACGGCGATGGCCGCGCCAACCGCTGCCGTCCCCAGCAGGTGGTGACCGCAGGCATGGCTGCCGGCCTGGCCCGGGATTTTTTGGCGAAGCGGGGACGCGGTCTGGGTGATGCCGGGGAGGGCGTCGTATTCGGCCAGGAAAGCGATCACCGGCCCGCCCGAGCCGGCGCTGGCGACGAAGGCGGTCGGGATACCGGCGATGCCGGTTTCCAATTCAAACCCGGCCTCGGCCAATGTCGTTTGCAACAGCGCGCTGCTTTTTTCCTCGAGATAACCCAGCTCGGCAAAGTGCCAGATCCGGTTTGCCAGCTCGCTGTGCGCATCGTAACGCGCGTCGGTGAAGGCGATCAGGTCGGGTTCCGTATGACCGGGTGCCGATACCAGGAAAAGCAGGCTCAGGACCGTGGCAACAACAAGGGTTTTGGTCATCTTCTGGCATCCATTTCAAGCAAAAGGGCAGGGAACTCTAGCAGACCCGGGCTCGGCTCACCCAACCGCGCCGGCCTTTTTTTTGTCAATCATCTGCTGCAAGTGTTTACGCCATTCGCGGTAGCGATCATTGATCGCGATCGCATTATCGGCAGCCGGTACAAACTCGTCATCTACCGATAACACCGGCAACGCCGGGTTGGCGAGGCGGGCGCCGCCATAGGCAGTTGCCTGCAGGTTCGTCGAACGCCGCACAGGTACGCCGCTCACGTCGGCAATCCGCTGCAACAAGCCATCGAGTTCCGCCAGGCCACCGCTGGCAATAATATTTTTTACTCCCGGCATGCAGCTTTCCATGGCCTGTAAATTGGCCTCGACCAGGAACGCGATGCTCTCGATGACCGCGACCGCTTGCTCGCCGGTGTCGCCATTGCCGATAAACACCGATTCCGCGTCGCTGACCCAGAACGGCGCGGCCAGGCCACCGATTGCGTTCACGAATAACGGCGGATTGGCCTTATTCGCCAGCCACTTCGGCAGTTGGGCGAACAGTTCGTCCTCGCCGATCTGCCGTGAATCGGCGAACCAGCTCAGTGCGGCGCCGGCGCCGTTGATCGTGCCTTCGAGCGCGAACATCGATTGGTGCCCATCTTGTAGCAATACACTGCGCAGCAATCCCTCGCAGACCAGGTATTCCGCCATCGGCCGTTGCAGGAAGGCGCCGGTCCCCAGGTTGAGAAAGAGTTGGTCCACCGGGTTGTCGGAGAAGGCGAACGGCACCGCCGATTGATCGCCGGTAACGACGGTCAGCGGCACCGATGTGCCGCCGAGCCGCAGATCGCACCAGGCATAGCGATTCGGTTGGATCGCCGGTAGCAGCGCCCCGTCGATGGCGAATGCGTTCAGCAATCGCGATGACCATTGACCGGTTCGGATATCCCACAGCAAGGTGCGCGAGGCATTGCATGGATCGACGGCGAAGACCTCTCCCCGGCTCAGGCTGAACAAGATGAAGCTGGCGAGAGGGCCGATGGCCAGGTCGTTCTCCTGCCTGGCTGATTTCACATCGGCGAGATGATCGAGACACCAGCGCAGCTTGCTCGCGCCATAATGAGGAGAGCGGGGCAGGCCGGAGATTTCCGCTACCTCCGGCTTACTCAGTGAAAGGCCTTCCAGGCTTTTCGCGGCCCGCGTGTCCTGCCAGGAGATAACGGGTGAAAGCGGGGTGCCCGTTTTTTTCGACCAGCACACGATGCTGGACCGCTGTGTGCATAAGGCCGCGCTGTGGACCTTCGCTGTCTTCGTGCCCAATTGAGCAGCAAGCCGATCGAGGCACTCGGCCACGGATGCGACCAGCTTGCCTGGGTCATGCTCGACTCTCCTGGGCGACGGATGGCTGGTGCCGATCTCGACTTCGTGCTCGGCGGCCGTATTTCCGTTTTCATCGAATACCAGCGCACGGGTCGCATGTCCGCCTTGATCGAGTACCAACGTCCACCGGCGGTCGTTAAGGTCGCTGGCCACTGTCTTGATCGTCGTTTGCCAGGAATTCCCCGATGAAATTCGTTTCCACCAGGTCTATGCCACGATCGAATAATTCCATTGCCTGTTGTCGTGTCTTGACGTCATAAACGACCCAGCGCCATTTTACCCTCGAGGGTAATTTTTGCTGAACGATCCTGGAGTGTTTTACAAACAGGTAGTCGGGTTGCAGATCGGTTGCAGCACCCAGGGATTGTGCATTGAATGCGCTTACGACCCAGCCGGTTTGTTTGGCGCCTCGGGTTTTCGCCATCGATACTGCCTCCGGGTCGAAGGAAATAATCACGCCGCGAGTACCTAGCTGATCGGCCAGCGGCAAGATCGCATCGATACAGCGGTCTTTGCCAAATCGCAAAATGCTGGCACGTTTGATTTCCACAAAAACCTGGCCCGCAAAAGTATCCAGCATGGCGACGACCTCCGCCAGGGACGGGACCATGGAATCGGCGAAGCGATCGCCAAATCGTCTGGGTTCGCCGACGGACAGATTGCGAACTTCATCCGCACCCAGTTCAAACAGATCCTCGTCACTCGTCCCGGTGCGCCGAGTGGTTTGATCGTGAATCACCATCGGCACCTGGTCGCGGGTTAACTGCACGTCGAACTCGAGATTGCCTGCACCGGCGTCTATAGCCGCACAAAAACCGGCCAGCGTATTTTCCGGGTAACTTGATGGCCACCCGCGATGCGCCACCAGGCTTTTGGGGTCAAGCGTCATTGCAGCAGCGAGGCGTTCCCGCACAGGCCAAGAATAATTGCGCGTGCGTTTGCGGGTTTATCGAGCAGATCGCGCATCGCGCTGATCACTGGAAAATCGTCGAACTCGATCAATTGGTGCTCGTCGAGCATTTGCAGCGCGTGAAACCCCTCGCCGCGAATATTGGTCCCGCTCGCCAGCAACTCATCGGTCTGACCGGCGGCCAGTTTCATGCCGGCGTTGCGATGGTGGGAGCCTGAACTGGTCGCCGTCGTGATCAGGTCGCCGGCGCCGGGCAGGCCGTACACGGTCTTGGCCTCGCCGCCGAATTTCTGCACGATCCGCGCCAGTTCGTTCAATGCGGCGGCCAGCAAAAAACCGCGGATGTTATCCCCCAGGCCCAGCCCGTCTGCCGCTCCGATAAGCGGGACATAGACATTTTTCAGAATGACCGCCCACGATGCACCGATTACATCGCGGCTGCCCGATACGTGCAGATGACTGCCGGCAAACAGATCGAGAACCAGCGAAATAACCGGCTCGGTTCGTGAAGCGACCGCGGCAAAACCGGGCAGGCCGGCGAGCAGGTTCTCGGCGATCATGGGTCCATAGAGCACGCCGAATTGTCGCTCATCGCCAAAAACAGCCTGCATGATGTCCGCGGGCGTATGGCCGTCGGCGTCGAGCCCCTTGGCAATGGTCAGGCAGGCCACATCATGCGGCGCTGCCTGATGGACTCTTTCAGCGATTTCCCGATGGGGGCTGGTGGGGATGGCGAACAGAATCAGATCGCATCCTGCCTCAAACATTTCCTCGAGAGGAATATTTTCCACCCCGGTATCCAGGTCTTTTTCCCAGATCGATATGCGGTGTCTTGGCACGAGGGCGGACTCGAGCGCGCGGCCGATTTCACCGTGACCCAGCATGACGATTTCACGTTGGCCCATAGCTATTCCCTTTACCGACGTTCCAGGCGATCAATAGTAAACGTTGAGCGTACCGAATAGGTAGTCCGGCAGATGGCCGCGGATATTGATGTCCGTCAGGCGCGTCTGGATTTGGTCGCTGGTTTGAGCAACGCGACCAGCGATTTCAGCTCATCGCTAAGCAGCCGGGGCCTGGCGATGCCAAATCCCTGTACATAATCGACGCCGATTTCCTTCAAGTGCGCTTTTATGGAATTGTTTTCCACGTATTCGGCGATAGTCTGCAGGCCCATCGCATGGCTCATCCGGGTAATGGCTTCGACGATCGCACTGGAAGCCTCGTCATCGAGAATTTCCGTGATGAACTGGCCATCGATTTTCAGGAAATCGATGGGTAGTGTCTTGAGGTAGGAAAAGGAACTCAGGCCGGCGCCGAAATCGTCGAGTGAAAAATGACAGCCGATCTTTCTCAGCGCAACCATGAATTTTGCAGCGCGATTCATATCGAGGATTGCCGCTGTTTCTGTTACCTCAAAGCAAATTGCTTGCGGGGGAATGTCGGCCCGCACGAATTCGCCGGCGACGAAATCCAGAAAACCGCTGTCGCAAAGCGACTGACCGGACAAGTTGATCGCGAACAGGCTTTTCGATTCGGTGAGTACTGTGCGATGTTTGCCAAGCAGATCCAGAGTTTGCCGGATCACCCAACGATCGATCGCGGGCATCAGCCGGCTGTGTTCGGCGTGCGACAGGAATTCGCTGGGTGAAATCGGCTTGCCATCGTGGTCTATGCCGCGCAGCAGGATTTCAAAATGCGGACTTTTGCCGCGCCCCTTTAACGGCTCGATACGCTGGCAGTAGAGATAGAAATTATCATCGCGTAACGCCTGTTGGATGCCCTCGATACCCTGCATGCGTTCCAGGCTGTTCAGCAGCATGGCATCGTGATGCTGGTACAAAGCGACCCGGTCGCGGCCACGATCCTTGGCGACGATGCAGGCGATTTTTGCCGCCGCCATGGCGCTTTCGACCGTGTCCGAGTCGGCGGCCAGCCGCGCTACGCCGATGCTGACGGTCAGCTTGATGGGGCGGTCATCCCAGATGATGCTCAGATCGCCGATAGCGCGCCGAATATCCTGGCCGATGCACCACCCCTGATCCAGCGAGCAGTCGCCGATCAGGATGCCGTATTCGTCGTCGCCGATTCGCGCCACCGGGCCGATCTCGTCAAGGTCTGCGGACAACAGCAATGCGACCTGCTGGATCGCTTCGTCGCAGGCCTGGTGGCCGAGCGATTCCGCGATGATATGCGTTTCGTCCAGATCCAGGTGGAGCAGGCAATGGTTGGCCGACTTGCTGTTCTTGCCGGACACCGCCCTTTCGAGACGGTATTCGAACTCCATGCGGTTGATCAGGCCGGTCAGATTGTCATGGCGTGCTTGCATGATCCTGGCAATATTGGCGGCGATGGCCTGCAAAAGAGTCTGTTCGCGTTTGCCGAAATCCGCCGAGTCGGGGCCATTGGCAACAAAAAGTATGCCCTCGACCTTGTTGCCGCTAACCAGGATCGGGGCGGCCAGGCTCTTGCACGAACCACCCGGCAGGATTTCTTTGCGCCTGGCGGAAGACCTGTCGCTGACAACCACGTTTTTATTCGCCGCCTGCAGCCAGGTATCGAGATCCCTTTCCAGTTCACGAATAACCTTGGCCGCGTTATCCAGCGAATGCGTGGCGCTGTCGCGGCGGATGTTGATACCCTTGTCGCGCAAAATAACGATGGCCAGCGAGACATCGAGATGGTCTACGCAACGCTCGACCAACTCTTTCAACGCATTTTGCACGCCACGGATCTGCAGGATCTGCTCGTTGCTGTGACAAATCAGATCGAGTTCCTTATAGCGTTTTGCCAGTTGCACCTTTTTCCGCACAACCGGCTTTTTGATGTCCGACATCCTGCGTGCCATCCCAGTGTCCCGGCGCCATGTCGAGGCGCAATCGTATAAATTTCAATGAGTTCTCATTGAAAGCTCGTTTTCAATTAGGCACTCTCGCACCGCACGACCGGGACTTCCGTGACCGGCGTCACGGCATGCGAGGTGGCCTAAAATCGTCCAAAAGCGTAGGGTTGTATTCAGCGAAGGGCGGGGGAACCCACCGATGTCCATTTTCCGGGAGCTCAAGCGTCGCAACGTATTTCGCGTAGCGGCAGCCTATGCGGTTGTAGCATGGTTGTTGATCGAGGTCACAGCCACAACCTTTCCTATTATTAAGCTTCCCGATTGGTCGGTAACTTTGGTAACAGCGTTCATATTTATTGGGTTCCCGCTGGCGCTGATCTTGGCCTGGGCGTTTGAAATCACGCCGGAAGGCATCAAACGTGAAAAGGATGTCGATCGCAGCCAGTCCATCACTCACGTTACCGGGCGAAATATCGACTACATTATTATCGCGGCACTGGTATTGGCGCTGGGTTTCTTCGCTTTCGACAAGTTCGTGCTCGGTCCGTCGCGGGACGCTGAATTGGTGCAGGCTACAACCCAAGCCGTAACCGAGCTGTCGACAGAGATCGAAAAATCAGAGATTCCAGATACTTCGATCGCCGTGCTGCCCTTCGTGAATATGTCCTCAGACTTCGAGCAGGGGTATTTCTCCGACGGTATCTCCGAGGAGCTGTTAAATGTACTGGTGCATGTGAATGGCCTGCGTGTGGCGTCCCGCACGTCATCCTTCGCCTTCAGGGGCGAAAACAAGAAATTGGCGGAGATCGCGGATGTACTGAAGGTCACCTACGTGCTTGAGGGTAGTGTCCGCAAAGCCGGCAACCGGGTGCGAATCACCGCCCAACTGATTGAGGCCGCGAGCGATCGGCACCTTTGGTCCGAAATTTACGACCGTGATCTGACCGATATCTTCGCGGTGCAGGAGGAGATTGCGAATGCCATCGTCGCGGCCCTCAGGGATTCGCTAAAGATTGAAATGGTGAGCGAGATATCGGTTTTGGCCGCGACTACCAACATGAACGCCTATGATTCGTATCTGGAAGCCCGTGAATTGTTCATAGCCCGAACTGATCTTGAGAGAAGCATCGCGCTGTTTGAACAGGCCGTCGCCCTGGATGCGGAGTTTGCCCGCGCTTGGGAGGGGCTGGCAGCCATTTACTCGGTCGCGCCAAGTTGGGGAATTACGGATCGAAATTATGCTGATTTGGCGCTCGAGGCAGCTCGGACAGCTTTGGCGCTCGATGATGGACTGTCCCTCGCATACTCAGTTCTCGGCGATGTTTTGGTCGGTCGCCCACCTTATCGCTGGCAGGATTCGTTCGAGAATTTCGGGCTTGCGGCCAAAAATGAAAGTAATAACGCAACCAACTTTTTGTGGCGTGCGATTAGCTATATGAAATTAGGATATTTTGACTTGGCGATGACAGATTTAGATCAATGCCTGAGCATCGAACCCCAATACAGAAATTGTCACAAGCACAAAGCAATACTTCATATCCTGCGCGGTGAACGTGACAAAGGTATTGCCTTGTATTTACGAACGCTGGAAAGCGGCGATCCTGGCCGTTCCCAGCAATTCGTTTCTGCCTATGCCTTGAGTGGGAATAGGGCTGCCGCCTTGTTTGCTGCGGATAGGACTACTGGTCGCACAGGCGCACCAATAAAGGATTGGGTCGACTTGATTGAGAACCCTGACCTGGATCGCCGCGAGGCATTGGCGGCATTGGATCGGTGGGTCAAAAGCGAGAATATTGACGTGAATCGGCTTGAGCCGATGCTAATTGCATTCGGGGCCTATGATCGAATAACACATGGCAGTACCGAAATTTATAGCATCTGGGCCCCTGAATTTGCGAAGTTTCGTCAAAGCCCTCATTTCAAGAGAGTGGTAACCGAGTTCGATATGTTGGCGTTCTGGCGATCGTATGGTTTTCCGCCCCAGTGCCGACCGATTGGCGACGATGACTTCGAATGCGATTAGCGCCCGGATATAAAAAGTTCGTTTTTTGACTGCGAATAGAAATCGCATTGCTATCTCGGTTATAGCCATCACCGGAATTGTTACCGCGGGAGCATTTCCTGGAAATTATCTGGGGAAGTTTCTGTGAGTTGAATTTCGGGGCAAATTGGTTGCTGTCCGCTTTGTAATTTGTGCTGGCCACCGGAAGTTCGGCCGCGCGCCCAGGACTTCAGTGACCGGCGTCACAACGTGCGGAGTGGTCTCAATTCGTCCAAAGGCGTAGGGTTGCACTCAGAATAGGGCGGAGGAAACCACTGATGTCCATTCTGAGGGAACTCAAGCGCCGCAGCGTCTTACGCATGGCGTTGCTGTACATAGTGGCTGCCTGGCTGATCATGCAGGTGACAGAGGTGCTGATTACCCTCGCTCACCTGCCTCATTGGATCGGACCAACCATCATCTGGCTGCTCGTTATCGGGTTCCCGATCTCCCTGATCTTCTCCTGGTTCTATGAGCTTACCCCTGAGGGCATCAGTCTCGAAAAAGACGTTGATCCAGAACAAGCGATAACTTATGTCACCGGTCGACGGCTGGACTTCATTGTTATTTCGATGTTAATTGCCGCCGTCATTTTGTTTGCATACGACAAATGGTGGATCGGTGGCCCGCCGGAGAAATCCATTGCGGTTTTACCGTTTACGAACATGAGTGATGATCCTGGGCAGGAGTACTTCTCCGACGGGATTTCCGAAGAACTGCTGAATCTCTTGGCGAAGATCCCTGAATTGACGGTGATTTCGCGCTCGTCGGCGTTTTCCTTTAAGGATAAGAGTTTGACGATTCCGGAGATTGCACGACGCTTGAACGTGGCCCATGTCATCGAGGGTTCTGTGCGTAAAGCGGGAAACCAAGTGCGCATCACTGCGCAATTGATCGAGGCCAGCACAGACAAGCACCTGTGGTCGGAGACCTACGACCGGGAACTCAAGAATATCTTCGCGGTACAGGATGAGATATCGGTGGCCATTGTTGGAGCTCTAAAAGAACATCTGGGGCTTCAGCTTGAGGTAGCGCCCCGGGTGGTTGCAGCAGCGAATACCGAGGCGCACGAAGCATACCTGAGAGGTCGGTTCCTGGTGGTCCAGCGCACGAGGACGACTATTGACGGTGCGGTTCGCGAGTTTGAAAAGGCGATTTCTCTCGACCCCGATTATGCGATTGCCCATGCGGAGTTGGCTACTGCTATCCTTTTACAAAGAATACACGGCCCCCTGACAGGCGCCGAAGCCATTGCTAAAGCTGCCCCACATGCCGAGCAGGCGATGGCGCTTGATCCGACTCTCGCCGAAGCCCACGCTGCTACCGGGTTTCTCTTGGCGAACCAGGCGAATTTTGAAGAAGCCCTGACACACTACAGGCAGGCCATCCAGATTAACCCCAACAATTCCATCGTCTATTCCCGGATGGCGGACATCCTCGGTGAAAACCTCGGACATTATAAAGAGACCTTTGCGATGAAAGAGATGGCATTGCGTCTCAATCCACTGTCGATCCTGGCTTTAGGTGACTACGTAGGTGCACTTATCGAAAGGAACCGGCTCGCCGAGGCCGACCGGGAACTGGAAAAGCTTGCTGTCATTGCCCCGGCCCAATACGAGCACTGGCGTGCCTTCCGGACGTCTCTCGGCGGGAAATGGGCTAACCAGACCCTGGGCGACCTGGATAGGTTGCGGATCGATCCGGAGTCCAAGCGGTTCAGAAATGGCCTGACCTGGGTATTCGCCTCCATCGGTCTCGAAAAAGAAGTGTTTGCCATTTCAGATGTTCCGCCGCCCTTTGTACTGACCCTGTTGGGCAAACCCGAAGACGCGGTTACGGTCGCACAGGCGCGCTTTGCCGGCACGCCGACTTCTCTCGGAGCCCGCCGCGATCTGGGGATGAGCCTGGCTGGCATCGGAAATTATGCTCGCGCCCGGCCTTTTCTGGAGGAGATGTGGCAAAGCAGCGGTGGACGGATCACGCGCTTCGGCTGGTTTTACGTCGATACCGCAGCGGCATTGATCGCCATCCGTCGCGACGCCGGAGATGCGGCCGAGGTCGGCGAACTCCTGGCATCGATGAGGGATAATGTGCGCCGCCTCCACGAGGCCGGGATCATCATGAACAGTACATGGTTTAGCCCTGACTATGACGAGGGTCTTGCCGCCTATCTGGCGGGTGAACACGAAAGAGGCCTGGCGCTGATTGCCAAGGCGTCGGAAGACGGGTTTTTCATCATGCAAAGGGCGGCTTATCTGCAAGCGCTGTATGACGATCCGGGTT
Organism: Pseudomonadota bacterium; assembly: GCA_022572885.1. Taxonomy (NCBI): domain Bacteria; kingdom Pseudomonadati; phylum Pseudomonadota; species Pseudomonadota bacterium. The sequence goes on from JACZVC010000011.1 coordinate 77,991, forward strand.
TTGCCCCCATTTGGGCAAGCCAAGAGGCCCGCCAGGCTCGAGAACGTAAAAGATTCCTCGACATAGTCTGCACCGACAATCCCTATGCGGCCGTCTGGCAACCCGCCGAGGGGACTTGCGAAAAGTTTGCTGGGGAGGGTGGGAACTGACTCATTGTGACGTCTGTTTCTCCAAGGGACCTTGCCAAGTTCAGAATATTGCCCGTATTAGCTCACTCTGGGGCGATATGACCAATGTTCTACTACACTTAAGCAGTTAGCAGCGAAAAAACCGAGTCCGTCGAAAGAGAGATGGGTAGGCAACGGTCCTCGCTTCTTGCGGGTGGCCTTAGCCTCTCCTCGAGGAGGACACATGAAAGAGCGAAATCCCATCCAGGACGCAGTGCGTTACGCATTGACGGCCGGTGTGGCAGCATCGTTTGCGAGTATACCGTCCATGGCTTTTGCCCAGGACGACGAGGACGTTGCTGAACAAGGACTTATCGAGGTCACCGGATCCCGCATCAAGCGGGTCGACGTCGAAGGTCCATCACCGGTTGCTATCATTACGCGTGCCGACATTGAAAATTCTGGCAAAATCTCCGTAGCCGAT